>JAKSPX010000273.1 GCA_024404415.1 Clostridia bacterium
CGCCACCGGCGTGGCGAGCCCGAGCGCGCAGGGGCAACTGATGACCAGCACCGAAATGGCGCGGGCCAGCGCGAAATCAAAAGGCTTTCCGATGGCAAGCCAGATCACAAGGGTGATGAGGGCGATGACGGTGACGGCCGGGACGAAAATGCCCGAGACCTTGTCGGCAAGGCGGGCGATGGGGGCCTTGGTGGCCGCCGCGTCGGAGACCATGCGGATGATCTGCGAAAGGGTGGTGTCCTCGCCGACGCGGGTAGCCCGGCAGCGGATGTAGCCAGTGCGGTTGACGGTGGCGGCCGAAACGCGGCTGCCCGGAGCCTTGTCCACCGGGATGCTCTCGCCGGTCAGAGCCGATTCGTCCACGGCGGTCTCGCCGGAGAGCACCACACCGTCCACGGGGATGCTTTCGCCCGGGCGCACGGCGAATTCGTCGTTGGGCATGCCCTCGTCAATGGGGAGCGGCGCCTCCTCGCCTCCGCGGATGACGGCGGCGGTCTTAGGGGCCAGCTTCATGAGGGAGCGCAGGGCGTCGGTGGTCTTCCCCTTGCTTTTCGCCTCGAGGAGCTTCCCGACTGTGATGAGGACGAGGATCATGGCGGAGGATTCAAAATAGAATTGCCCCGCCCATTCGCCTTCCGCCCCTGCTTCGGTCATGCGGAAGAGGACGTAGACACTCCATATAAAGGAAGCGCCGGAGCCGAGCGCCACCAGCGTATCCATGTTCGGAGAGCCGTGAAAGAGGCTTTTGAAGCCGGAAAGAAAGAATTTCTGGTTGATGACGAGGATGATGCCCGCAAGCAGCAGCTCGAGTAAGCCGATGGCGACCGGGTTTCCTTCAAACCATCCCGGAAGCGGCCAGCCCCACATTCCATGCCCCATCGAGACATACATCAAAAGGAGGAGAAAGCCGAGGCTCACGCATAACCGCTTTCTGAGAAGCGGCGTCGCGCGGTCTTCCAGCGCATCCTGATTATCCGCGGGGACAGACTTGCCTTTGGGAGATGCGCCGTAGCCCGCGTCATGGACAGCGCGGAGGATCGCCTCGTCGCTCGCTGTCCCTTCCACACCCATGGAGTTGGTCAGAAGGCTCACAGCGACCGAACTGACGCCCGGAATTGACGAAACGGCCTTTTCGACTCTGGCGACACAGGCCGCGCAGGACATGCCGGTGACGGAAAACTGTCTCAATATATCGTGATCTCCTTTCGGGGAAATTCGTTTTTACGGGCTTATTTTACCCGGTATTTTTCGATATAGCCGGAAAATTCCTCGAGCACCCGCGCCTGGTCGGCTTTGGAGACCTGAAGCGCGGTGAAGAGATTGAAGGTGCCGTCTTCTCTGGCTGCGGCTTTCACCTGTTCCTCAAGGGAATAGGGCTGAGAGGCGGTGGCGATGTAGCTCTTGCCGTTTTTCCCGAGGACGGGGAAAATCTCCGAAAAGTCATGCCGCTCGGGGTTGCCGAAATTCAGACCGATGGAGCCGGGGAGCGTCTCGGTGATGGCGAGCAGATGGCGGTTGTCGCCGCAGTAGTGGATGTAGCCGCCGCCATACCGCCGGAAGATCTCGGAGGTGTAGGGGACCATGTATTCATCGAGGTGTTCCTTGGAGATGAGGGTCGAGGTGTCTTCGCTCAATTTGACCGGGCGATCCATCGGGAGGACGAGGCAGTTATAATGGGCGAGGTGGTCGGCGGGCCGGATGATCTCCAGATTCTTTTTAAGGGCGTAATCCAGGCACTCCACGGAGAGCGAGAGCGCGTGGTGGATGACGTCCGGGTCGTCGTAGAGCAGGTAGAAGAATTCGTTTCCGAGCCAGAGGTGCGCCATGTCGATAGGCCCCTGCAGATCCATGGGGTAGACCTCGATGCCGGTGCCCTCCAGCATGGTCTTCATGAAGCGCATCTCCTCAAGTCCGCGCGAAAATTCCTCCGATTCGGCGATGTCGTCTTTGGTGAGCTCCATGATCTCCCGGTCGGTCAGATGTTCGAGGAGCCAGGGCATCTTGTCGGGGAAATAGGTCTGTTTTACCCCGCCGAGGAGGGTATTGATGCACCCGCAGCCCACATTGGCGCGCACCGAAGGCACTGCGTCGCCGTCGGCAAAGGCGGTGAGCAATGCGCCTTTTAACTGGCTGACAAACATCTTTTCGATGTCTCCGTGGATCTCCTCAAGGTCATAATTGGGGAGAAGGGCGTATTTCGGCACATCAGAGGGCTTTAGAGAGAGGAAAAGGCTGCAATTCCCCTTTTCTCCCTTCCAATGGGCGAGCTGGCGGGCAACCTTGCCTCTCTGGATCGGGGCACGCTCGCGGAGCCTCGGGAGGATTTCCTCTTCAATGATGTGCATTTCGGGGAGCATGAGACCATTCCCTTCCTGTATCTTTTTTCTTCCTTCCAGTATACACCATTTGCCGCGGGAAAGCAATGGCGGGAAATATGCCGAAACCATTTTCCGCGCTCTTGCCATACCGCGCGGAAGGTGATATAATGCCTGGTAGCAAATGAATTCTGAGAATAAGAGGTCTTTATATGAAAAAAAGCTTCGTCTCTCTCCTGACTATTTTCCTCCTTCTCTTCGTCCTCGCGCTCGGTGCGTCGGCGGAGGAGGGCGGCCCGGCGATCCGCACCCAGCCCGCAAGCGTGACGGTGCACTGGCCCGACGGCGCGGTCTTCACCGTTGAACCCGAAAACCCGGAAGAGGTCGCCTCCTACCAGTGGTATTACGTCGACTCGGTCGGCAATGAATTCGAGCTGGACGGCGTCAGCGCCAAAACCGCGACGCTGGTCTGCCCCACGATGACCCGTTACTACGATGAGACCTACTTTTACTGCGTCCTCACCGGCGAAAACGGCATGACCACCGCCTCCGACCCGGCCTGCATCACGGTCGAAAACTACATGGAGCAGCAGAAGGTGCTCTATATCTCCAATTACCATATCCTCGCGGGCGAATCCCTGGACCTCTCCGAGACCGAACTCGGCTCAGGGGTCATCAGCTACGCTTCCGACGGCGCGAGCGTCACCTTTGATAACGTCACGCTTGATAACACCGAGGTCATCATGGACCACCTCATCCCCGACGCCATCGGCGTGGGCATC
>JAKSPX010000274.1 GCA_024404415.1 Clostridia bacterium
GTCTTTCAATAGGGCGAGCATCCCGACACCGTTTTCAAGCTGCGGGAAATCGGCGTAGACTGCGGCATCCGGGATGGGAAGGCCCGCTTTGAGGTAAAATTCATCCGAGGCGTAGACTCTATCCTCGCCGACGGGATTCTTTGAAATGGCCGCCCACTTATTCACGATGGCGATGGTCTCTTCGGCTGAGGCTTTATCCACCGGCTTTAATTCCGTTAAGCCCTCGCGGTGAGACGTGAGGCCCACCGGCACGACCGCGATGCTCTCCACCGCCGGATAGCGCGCGACGAGGTCGTGAAGGGTGGATTCCAGAGCCGGCCCGTCGTTCCAGCCGGGGCAGAGGACGATCTGCGCGTTCATTTTGACGCCGCCGGAAGCAAACCGATCCATGATCTCCAGGCACTTTCCGGCGTTTTTGTTGCCGAGCATCCTGATCCTGAGCTCCGGGTCGGTCGTATGCACCGAGACGTTGATCGGGCTGATCTTCATCTCTACGATGCGGCTGATGTCGCGTTCGGAGAAGTTGGTCATGGTGACGTAATTTCCGAGCAGGAAGGAAAGGCGCACGTCGTCGTCCTTGAAATATAGGCTCTCGCGCATCCCCTTGGGGAGCTGGTCGATGAAGCAGAAGATGCAATGGTTGGCGCAGCGCTTCTGCTTATCCATCAGATAGGTCTCGAAATCGAGGCCGAGGGGGGTGTACTGGCCCTTTTTGACCTTCAGCGTCATCTCCTCCCCGCCTCTATTGATGAGGAGCTCGAGGGATTTTTCCGCCGCGTAAAAATCGAAATCCAATACGTCCTCGATCTCGTGGCCGTTGATCTTCAAAAGTACATCGTCTTTTCTGAGGCCCACGCGCTCTGCCGGGGACTTAGGTTCGACGCCGGTGATCCTGACGGACAAAAAGGCCGCCTCCTTTCCTTCTGACTCATACCGTTATAACGATTTAGGACGGACAAAACCCAGTTTGCCCGTCCGTCATATCACAGATATTCGATTACTTCTCTTCGGAAACAGCGATGACCGTCTTTCCTTTGTAATCGCCGCACTTCGCACAAGCGCGATGGGGGAGCTTCAGCTCGCCGCAAACCGGGCACTTGACCATGCCGGGAACTTCGAGCTTCCAGTTGGCCTTTCTCTTGTCTCTGCGCGCCTTGGATACCTTACCCTTCGGGACTGCCATGAGTTACACCTCCCATTTTATAATAGATAACACGTTATTCCTTGCCGCAATCGCACATTCCTTCATTCAGATCAGCACCGCAGGTCGGGCAAAGCCCCTTGCAGTCTTCACGGCAGAGAAATACCATGTCGATGTCGAGCAACACAGCGCTTAAAACCACGTCGTCCAATTCCAGACTGCGGCCGGTCACAACGGTATAGGTCTCACTGGCTTCGTCGGTCTCGTCGCTCTTACGCACCAGGGTCTCGCGCACGTCGTACCTTTTCTCAAAGGCGACGGGCTTCAAGCACCTCGCGCAGGTCGTGTTGACCGAGAGGAGCACGTCCAGCCGCAACGTCACGATGCCGCCGCGATTAAAAGCCTTACCCTCGACCTCCGCTTTTTCAAACGGATGATCGCCGTAATAGTCCACGTCGGAAAAATCGATCACACCCGAGACGGGAAGCTCGTAACCGTCGTTTGCGAAGAGGTCGACTGTATCAATCTTCATGCCCGGTGTTCCTTTCGATTGGTTTTTTCCGCACTGCTTTTCGTATTATATCGCATTGCGAGGAACTTGTCAACACTTTTTTTGATGAAATACAAAGTTTCGGGGAGCGCTTATTTGTGAATTCGTCCAAGTGCGGCATTTCTCCCCTTTCATCAGGCCGCGCTTGTAATCCACTGCGGAATATGGTAAAATAAAGATCCCGAAAGGACGTGAACGACATAGAACTGGCAAGTGTAGCGGCCATCAAGGCCATCCTCTACCCCGACGGCTTTCATTTTTCCAAATCCATGGGGCAGAATTTCCTCGTGAATCCCGCCATCCCCGACCGCATCGCTTCCACCCTGCCCGATGACGGCGCGTGGGGCGTTCTGGAAGTGGGCCCGGGACTCGGCGCTCTGACCGACCGGCTTTCCCGCCGCGCCGCGCGAATGGTCGCAGTCGAGCTTGACGATCGGCTGATCCCGCATCTGGAGAATAACTTCGGCGAGCGCAGCGTCTCCATCGTGAAGGGCGACGTATTGAAAGTCGACCTCGCGTCCCTCGTTTCGGAGCACCTTGAGGGTCTTCACCCCGCCTGCTACGCAAACCTCCCCTATTATATCACAACTCCCGCCATCAGCGCGCTTCTGGAAGCAAAGTGCTTTGAAAAGATCGTCCTGATGGTCCAGAAGGAGGTTGCGCGGCGCATCTGCTCCGCTCCTGCCACGCCCGATTACTCGGCCTTTACGGTTTACGTCTCCTATTTTGCGGCGCGGAAAACGCTCTTCGGCGTGCCCGCCGGGTGCTTTTTCCCGGCCCCGAAGGTGGATTCCGCCGTCATCGAGCTGGATCCCTTCTCCGCCCCCGCCGTCAAGGTCAAAGACGAGGCGCTCTTTTTCCGCACCGTGCGTTCCTCCTTTGAAAACCGCCGGAAGACCCTTTCCAATTCCATCGCCCCGGTCGCGGGAAGCCGGGAGGGAGCCCTTGCCGCATTGGAAAGTGCCGGGATCGACCCCAAAAGGCGCGGTGAGACGCTCTCGCTTGAGGAATTCGCCACCCTTTCCGACGCCATCTCGGCTTTATGATCTTTTTATATTGAAATTTCAACGGGAGAGCATATCGCTTTCCCGTTTTTCATATTTCAGAATACACCGGGCATGCCTTTTCATTTGGAAATGCCCTCTTTTTTCTTTGCAGAATCTGTGCTATTTTTCCGAATTTTCACGGTTTTCTGTTGATTTTTCGGACACTATGTGGTAGAATACCATTTACAGATATTCTTTTACCCATCGGAAAGGACACCCATTCTCATGCCAAAGAACATCAGCTTTGATTCCACCGGCGTCCCCAAGCAGCAGCCCTCGGTCAACAAAAAGCGCGTGGACTACTCCATGCCCATCACAAGCGACAGCGATTACGATGACGAAACGC
>JAKSPX010000275.1 GCA_024404415.1 Clostridia bacterium
GTCATTCGACCATCGGCAATTCGGTCATGCGGAGATTCGTCGAGCCGTAGGGGACGAGGAGAATGTCTTCGGCCGCACCGGTCGGCTTTGCGCTTTCAGGCGCACGGCGCGGAACGGCGGGATGACCGGGTTCATCGTCCCACGCGATCGGCGCAAGTCTGGCCTTGATGCCGCAGGGGGCGTTGTCGGGGTCAAAGGGGAGAGAGGGCACGTCGCCGGTCTCTTCATAGGTGAAACTCTCAGACGCGAAGGCGTAAGCCCACGGGGAGTCGGCAAAGAGCTCATAATCGCAGTAAGGAGCCTTGCGCTCCACGCCGCGGAGGGTGTATTCGTGCATGACGCGGCGCTCTTTGACGGGGAGGGAGTAATATAAGGGGCCGCGGCGGACGGCGAAGAGCTTTTCGGGGCGCGCTTCCATCTTGATTTCCGGGGTGAGGAGCATAACAAGCTCCGTCTCTCCGGCCCACGTGCGTTTGATTTCAAGAATTTCGCCGGGGATAACGTCTCTCCCGGCGAGGCTTGCTTGCTTCACCCTGCCCGACACGCGGATGCGGAGGGTGAATTCCGCCGGAACGGAAGAAGAGACGCGGTAAGTGACCTGATTGCGGAAGGGGTAGTCGGTGACGATCTCGACCCTGACGTGGCTTCCGCCGATCAAAGTCTCGACCGCGGCGGGGACGGGAAGCGCAGCGAAGACGCCGTCGACGCTTTCAAGAAGCGCGTGGAGGGCGAATTTCGGCCAGCCCTGCCCGAAGTTTGCCGTGCAGCAGCCGTAATTGGGTTCAAGGCCGAATACCGAAGACTCGGTGCTGTTGGTGCCGAAGATCGGCGGCTCGGTGAAGCGGATGGCGTTTGGCTGGTTGGAAGACTGGTCATACTGGTGCGTCCACATATCGGCGGAGGTCGTTGCGGGGAGGGCGTTGAAGGCCAGCATTTCGAGCTTATCGCCCCACGAGGCGTCGCCGGTGAGAGCTAAGAGCGTTTCGAAGGAATACATGGCTTCCACCACGGCGCAGAGCTCGGTGCCCTGAATGGGGCTTGGGCCCGAGAGGCATTCGTCGCCCGTGAAAAGGCCCCAGCAGGTGGAATGATAAGCGCGGATGGCGTCGAGAAATGCTTCGGATGCGTTCCCGGCGGGTTTCTCACCGTCCAGAACCGAGCAGAGACCGCCCGCTTTGATGGCCATGGCGAGGTTGACGACGTGGGTGTCGTAGGTCCAGAAACGGCGCGGCTGGTGCCAGTAAGAGGCATTGCTCATCCGTTCCCAATCCAGCCCCTCGATGCGGAGGAGCTCGGCCAGGTCGAGAAGCCACTTGGCGGGCTTCTTTTCATAGAGCCAGAATATGGGAATGAGGCACTCAAACCAGCGGGAATGTCCCCAGGCGAAGAGCGAATGATGGCCGATCTGGTCAAAGAGATTGCGCAGAGCCTTTTCGACCGCCGGGGCGACTCGCTCGTCGCCGGAAGCATCGGCGTAAAGGGCGAGCACCTTGAGGATCAGGAAGGCTGCCCAGAGATCGTAGCCGCCCCGTTCCTCCTCGGTGCAGGGGCATATCCAGCCGTCTTCGTTCTGACCCGCGAGGATGGCGTCGATGTAGCGCTTGGCGCGGGCTTTGAGGTCGTCGTCGTCCAGTAACCACGCGAGCGGCACCATGCCGTCGAGCCAGTAAGGGACGCGCTCCCAGCCCTCGCGGTCGCCGCCGATCCAGCGGCTCCTTTGCACGTCGGGCCAGACCTTGTCGAGATTTCCCGCAAGTCCCTCGGCCTGAATGCGGAGCTGACGCGCAAGCCAGCCCTTCGGCGTGATGCTGGACGCGGAAAACGGCTTATAGGTGAAGATCTTCTTTTCCATGGTGATCGCCTTTCTTTCTTTATCGTGTCGGCGCGTCGCCGAAATCGGGAACGTCCAAAAGTACGCCGCCAAGCGTGACCGATTCGTGGGCAATGAGACCCGGAACGGTGAAGCGCGCGGCGAGCCACGCGTTCACGCGCGGAAGCGTGCGTTTTTCAACGGCGCGGCAGAAGTCGTCGACTAAGAATTTGTGGGAATACATGTGCCCGGAGTGCAACGGTGCAAAGCTTTCGGGGAGGCGCTTGAGTTCCTCATACTGCACGGGCGCCGGGTCGTTGCCCTGCCATGAGTGATTGGCGACCTTTTCCTTGAAATCGGGGAGATCGCGCGCGGCAGTCATGGCGGCGGGGTTGACTTCATCCGAAACGTCCCTGAGGTCGACACCGCCCGGACGGAGAGACGTGAGGAGGTGCTGGGCGTTGGAGAACTGATAACCGGCCTTGGTGCCGTAGAAGCTCTGAATGGAGGAGCTGGGGGCCTTGAAGCCGATGCGGCGGCATTCGTTGACGCGTGCCACGCCGCCTCCGGCGAGCTGCATGAGGGAGAATTCATCCGACCATAGGTTGTCCCAGTAATTCTCGCCCACGGCAAAGGGGGTGTTCTCTTCGGTGTCGCGGTATCCCGCGGCCGAGACCTTTTTGACGTGGTCGCCCGTCGCCCAGAGGAGCATGGCGGTGGAGTGGGTCGGGTAATAGAAGGGCGGCACAGCGGAAGCCTTGCGGTCGGCGTTGAAATCCTTCGGGAAGTGGGAAAGGTCGTGGTAATACTGCGATTCGCCGTAGACGAATTTGCCGAAGGTGCCCTTTTCGTATTCCTTTTTGCAGTACATGGCGCAGGGATAATAGATGCAGGTCTCGCCCATCATATAGATCTTATGGTTTCTCTTTGCCGCATCGATGATCGCGCCGCAGTCCTCGGGGGAAATACCCATGGGCACGGCGGAATATACATGCTTTCCCGCGTTCAGTGCGGCGATGACCATGGGACCGTGCAGATGGCGCTGGGTGAAGAGCGCGATCGCATCGACCGTCGGATCGCGCAGCGCATCCTCAAAGGTCGGAATGATCTCTACGCCGAATTTGTCCCTGTATTCCTGTGCACGCCCGGGAAGGATATCACACACACGCACCTCACCGACTGCGGGATGCGCCTGAAACAGCGGAACGAAGAACCGCGCAAAGGATCCGCATCCGATCACGGCAACATTGAATTTCCGA
>JAKSPX010000276.1 GCA_024404415.1 Clostridia bacterium
CCTGACGGCGGAGGGTCTCCCGGTAGAATTCCAGAGGAATGTCGATGTCGGTGAAGACCTCGAGGTCGGGTCGCCAGTAGTGCTCAGTGCCGGTCTCGGCGCGGTCGATGGGCTCCTTGATCATGCCGTCCTTGGCTTTGGGGAGGGCATTTTTGCCTTTTTTGAAGTGGATGGTGTATTTGAAGCCGTCGCGGCGGCTGATGACGTCCATGAATTCGGAGGAATACTGGGTGGCGCAGGAGCCGAGGCCGTTGAGGCCGAGGGAGTACTCGTAGCCGTCACCGGCGAGGGTGTTGTATTTGCCGCCCGCGTAGAGCTCGCAGTAGACCAGCTCCCAGTTGAATTTCTTTTCCACCGGGTTCCAGTCGACCGGCACGCCGCGCCCGAAGTCTTCGACGCGGATAGCCTTGTCGAGGTAACGGGTGACGCGGATGATATTGCCGTGGCCCTCACGCGCCTCATCGACCGCGTTGGAAAGGATCTCAACGACGGCGTGCGCGCAGCCGTCAAGACCGTCCGAGCCGAAGATAACGCCCGGGCGCTTGCGGACGCGGTCCGCGCCTTTTAAGGCAACGATGCTCTCGTTGCCGTAGGAAGACTTTTTGGTTTCGGGGGATGCGGTCTTTTTTGCGGGCATAATAACTCCTTTTGTGGAAGTGAGTTTGGATTTGAAAGAACACGAATCTGTGAGTGAGCGAAAAGCTAACCATTTCGAACAATTTCGCGTAGGGGCGACTCATGAGTCGCCCGCCTTTCCCGGCGCATATAACTGCTTCAGTCAGTAAGTGCCAACCGACACATTCCGGGCGACTCTTGAGTCGCCCCTACTGGATTTGTGCTTGATATTATGATATTGCTCAAAGGGGGGAGCCTTCCTCTGTTTTGGGGAACTGAAAAATCAACCGAAAACTTTTTTCACGGCTTCCAGGTAGCCGTAGCCGTAGATGTTGTCGGGCTGGAGATAGCTGGTTTCGGTCCATTCGTTCCAGGAATTGATGGTGATGAGGTTCCGCCCCTTGCGCTCGGCAAAATCGCGGCAGGCTTCCAGTGCTTCGCGGAAGGCTTCGGGGGTGTTGTTTTTCACGACACCGTGGCGGAATTCTTTGAAGCGCGGATTGTTGTCCCAGCCGATGGAGACGTGCGGATAATAGGGGACGGCATATACTTTATCGATGCGGTCCCATTCTTTGATGGCGTCGGCCACGATCTCACGGTAGTCGCGGTCGGGATCGGTGAAGTGGACGAACTGATAATGGGTCAGGCTTTCAAAGCCGATGGCGGTGACCAGGTCGTTGGTCGTCGGGATATTCGCGCCGTCCACACCGGTGGAGACCGTCTGATTTGCATTCCAGTAGGTGAGCTGGAAATGGATGCCGGGAAGTCCGGCGTTTTTCGCGATGGCCTGCGCCTCCTGGAATGCCCGATGGGTGGCGTCCACGCCGCCGAGGCCGGAGAGGAGGTTGCCAAGGTCGTAGATCATGAAGACCGGCTTGCCGTCGATCTTATAATAAAGCGGATGGGTGAAATATTTTTCGGTCAGGCGCTCCATGATCTTGAGAAATTCATCGTGACCGATGCTCCCGCGCCAGACGACGGTGTTGTCCCAGTCGGAGATCTCCTTATTCCATGTGGTGGAGGCGTTGTGGTTGGCCCACATGAGGTAGAACTTCATGCGGGAGTTGTTTCTGGCCTTGAGGAAGCCTTCGTTGAGGCAGCCTTCGAGGAAGGGACGGCCGTCGTACCAGTACCAGTCGTAAATAAAGGTGTTCACGCCGTGGTCGGCCGCCGCGTCGATCTCCATGCTCATGACGTAGGGATCGGCCTCGTTGACCGTGCCCCACACCGGGAGACGCGGCTCGATATGGCCTTCGTATTTCGGGCGGGCGGAGAGGACCGACTGCCATTCACCGAAGCCCTGCGTCCAGAAAATACGGGAACGCGGATCATCGTGATAGGATGGCCAGATATACGCCGCAACATCAAACTGCATGGAAGATTCCTCCTATATATAGCGGATTCTCAGAAAGTTCATACATTATATACTATATACTATTTTTGCCGTTTTGTCAAATACTCTTGTCAAATCCGTCTCTTTGTGGTAACATGTGAGAAGAAGGGAGATGTATTCTGATGAATGATACCCGTTTTGTTTTTATCGAAAGCTTCTTGGCTGAAAAAGGCAGTGTGATAGAAAAGACCGCCGCCGGTATGAAGGCCATGGCGGAAAATTTGCCGATCACGTTTGACAACGCCGGCCTCCTTGCCGCCGCTACGGTCCGTGCTCTGCCGGCACATTACTCGTTTGGCGCCTCGATCTGGTGCAACAAGGAAGAAACACCGAAAGAGATGTACGAGGCCATGAAACCCTACATGGTCGATGGTCTGATCGACGACGCCTATTCCGAGGACGAAAGACACGCCCTGGAAGAAAAGCTCTGCTGGGGCGGCGGCTGGGGCGGACACTCCAACCCCGAGTACGGCATGATGCTGGCCCTCGGCACCGACGGCTTGCGTGAAAGACTTGCGCTCTATAAAAGGCTCAACCCCGGGAAGGACGGTTTTTACCGCGCGCTTTCCATGACGCTGGATGCGTTGGAAGCCCTCGGGAAGCGCACCGTGTCTTTTGCCCTTCAGGAAGCCGAAAAGGCCGATGGGGAGAGAAAAGAAAACCTTCTGCGCCTTGCTGAGGCGGCGAAGCACGTGCCGAAGGAGCCTGCCCGCGATTTTTACGAGGCGGTCGTGGCCTTCTGGCTTTACTTCACCTTTGACGGCATCGACTCCCCGGGCCGCTTTGACCAGTATATGTTCCCCTATTATGAAAAGAGCGATCCCGAAGACGCGAAAAAGGTCATGGAAGCGCTGTGGGAGGAATTCTACCGCACCCGCACCTGGAATCTCTGCATTTCCGGCAGCGACCGCGATTGGAACGACAAGACCAACGATCTGACCTATCTGGTGCTCGACTGCGCGGAAAAGGGACGCTACAACACCCCGAACATCACGCTTCGCGTGCACCGCAATACCCCCGCAACGCTCTATCGCCGCGCCGCCGAGGTACCCGCT
>JAKSPX010000277.1 GCA_024404415.1 Clostridia bacterium
GATGCCGCCCACGTCCAGATCCCGGGAGATGGCGGCCTCCCCGGTGTAGTCCTCCCCCGCCCGCTCAAGTACCCTGCGGTTGCCCGCACGAAGGCCCACGCCGAGTGAAAGGAGGAAGGCCATGAGAAAGATCAGGAAAAACGACAAAGCCGTCCGCCACGGCGCGCGGCGGAGCAGGCGTGAAATTTGTTTTGAAAGCATGGAGCGATTGTCTCCCTTTTTGCAGACTGATGTACGTATCGGGTTCATCATAGCATAGCGGCAAGGCGTTTGTCAAGGCGCACATATCTTGAAGGATGCCACGTCAACCTGCTTCATGCCGCAGCGCATATCCCGGCCTCCCTGTCATCCTGAGCGCAAGCGAAGGATCCTATTATAAACCCCTGCGGAAAGATCCTTCGGTCATTCTTCCCTCAGGATGACATTCAGAAGCACCATCCCGTAACGGCGCATATACAGGTAACCAAATGAAATCCGCAATGCGGATGAAATCATTGCATGATGAAATCCTCCTTCGGAGGATGAAATCCGCTTCGCGGATATAAAAAGGCCGCCCGGTTTGTCAGGCGGCTTTGGGTCAGATAACTTTGGAGAGGAATTCCCTGAGGCGCGGGTCCTTCGGGTGGTCGAAGAACTCGTCGGGGGCGGCGGATTCGCGGATCTTGCCGTCGGCCACAAAGATGACGCGGGTGCCGACTTCGCGGGCAAAGCCCATCTCGTGCGTGACGATGACCATGGTCATGCCGGTGTCGGCTAATGTTCTGATGAGGTCCAAAACCTCGCCGACCATTTCGGGGTCGAGGGCGGAGGTGGGCTCATCAAAGAGCATGAGCTTGGGATTCATGGCCAGAGCGCGGACGATGGCGATGCGCTGCTTCTGGCCGCCGGAGAGGGTGGCGGGATAGACGTCCGCCTTTTCCTCAAGGCCGATCTTTGCAAGCAGTTCGTGGGCGCGTTTTTCCGCTTCGGCCTTAGCCTCGGCTCTCGTTTTGCCGAGCGGCACGGGCGGAAGCTTTTCCTTCCGGAAGAGGTTCTTGAGGGCGATACCGGCGTTTTTCCTTCGCGCCGCGCGGCGATCCTCCATGGCGACGTGCACCGGCGCAAGGGTGATATTCTGCATCACCGTCTTGTTGTTGAAGAGGTTGAACTGCTGGAAGACCATGCCGATGTGGCGGCGGGCGTGGTTGATGTTGGTCTTCAGATCCGCAAGATCCTGCCCCTCAAAGATGATGGAGCCGGAGGTGGGATCCTCCATGCAGTTGAGGCAGCGGAGTAGCGTGCTCTTGCCCGAGCCGGAGGGCCCGATAATGACCAGCTTTTCGCCGTCCGCTACGGTTTCGGAGATGTCGTTCAATACGACGTGGTCGCCGTAGGCCTTAGTGAGATGTCTGATGTCGATCACTTCGCCCAAGCCTCCTTTCCATCAGGTGCACCAGTCTCGAAATGAGGAAGACCAGCACCATGTAAATGATGG
This sequence comes from Clostridia bacterium, assembly GCA_024404415.1. Classification (GTDB taxonomy): domain Bacteria; phylum Bacillota; class Clostridia; order Oscillospirales; family QAMX01; genus RUG11797. The sequence goes on from JAKSPX010000277.1 coordinate 1,475, forward strand.
CCATGACCAGATACGGGACCATGAATTCGTAACTGTTGGTGCCGATGTAATTGAACGCCACGTAGATATCCAACGTCCCGACGAAGCTTACGACCGAGGTCTCCTTGATGAGGGCGATGAACTCGTTGCCGAGGGTCGGGAGGATATTCTTGATGGCCTGCGGGATGACGATCATGAGCATGGCGGCGGCGAAGGAAAGCCCCACCGCGCGGCCCGCCTCGAGCTGGCCGGGGTCGACCGACTGGATGCCCGCGCGCATCATTTCCGAGACGTAGGCGCCGGAGTTGAGGCCGAACACCGCGATGCAGACCTGTAACGACGGGTAATTGAGTCCCATCATGGGGAGCAGGACGTAATAGGCAAGCAAGAGCTGGACAACGATCGGCGTGCCGCGGAAGAAGCCGACATAAACGTCGCAGATCTTATTGAGCACGCGCGGCAGTCTTTTATACTTCGGCACGACGCGCACCGTGGCAATCAAGGTACCGATCACGATGCCGATGAGAAGACCGAAAACGGCGATGAGGGCCGTGTTTTTGAGGCCGGTCAGGACGTTTTTGTACCCGCCGTAGTCGATGAACACCTCGGTGAATTTCAGGATCTTCTTGCCAAAGTCAAAGCTTCTGAGAAAAGCCTCCATCCGGGGCATACCTCCTTTTATATGCAGAATTGAAAACGGAGGGGACGGTTTTTACCGTCCCCTCAGCAGGATTCGGAAAATCAGCCGTTGAGCGCGGCGGAGATGCACTTGGCAGGGGCTTCGTCGATGACGACGAAACCGAGGTTGCCGTTCTGCATATCCTGCATGGCCATGGAGCCGTTCTTGTAACCGACGCCCTCGACCTTGAAGCAATCAAAGCCCCACTCCTCGTCGCCGAGGACGTAGAACTGGCCGGTGGTGCCGTTCTGGTAACCGCCCTTGACGGAGGAATCGTAGCCGTTGAGGACGGCTTCGACGTCGGCGGCGGACTTGCACTCGTCAAAATCGGTGTTGTCCGCGAGGACGACGACCATCTGAGAGGCGTTGTAGTAGGAATCGGTGAAGGTGACGTATTCTTCGCGTTCCGGCTTGATGGTCAGACCGGCCATGGCGATGTCACACTTGCTCTGGCCGACGGAGAGGCAGACGGCCTCAAAATCCATGTTGCTGATGACCAGTTCCCAGCCGAGGTAGTCGGCGAAGAGTTTGGCGATTTCCATGTCGATGCCGAGATAATTGTCGCCCTGGGTGTATTCAAAGGGCTCGAAACCGGCGTTGGTGGCGACGACGAGCTGATCCTTGTTTTCGTCGAGAGCCGCGGACGCTACCGGCACCGGGGTGCCGTCGCCGAAATAGTGGTTGCAGATGTCGTCAAAAGTGCCGTCTTCCATGATCTTGGCGATGAATTCATTGGCCTTGGTGAGAAGCTCGGGCTGGTTCTTGTCGACGCCGAAAGCGTATTCTTCTTCGGTGAGCGGAATGTCGATGACCTTGAGTTCGGTCGAGGCGCTGCCGCTGCAGGAAGCGAAGAGGGCGATGACCATCGCCGCGAGCAGGACGAGAGAGAGCAGTTTATTGGATTTCATGATGTACCTCCGGATGT
>JAKSPX010000278.1 GCA_024404415.1 Clostridia bacterium
CATCTACTGCAAACTCCGCAAGCGTTTCTCTGAATTTTTCCGGTGACGGCATATGTAAAAACTCCTTAACAAATTCTTATGTGTCCACATCTTCAGCGAGCATCGGATTTTGCCGTACAAAATCCATATCCGGGAAATACTTCCTTACTTGGCTGTTGCTAAATACACATACCCCTGTCATTCCGAGCCAGCGCCGCAGCGTTGGTTGTGGGTACAAACCAGTTTGCGAACTGGTTTGTTAAAATCCGTCTCCTTTTTGAAAGATTACGGATTGCCACAATCAATCTGCGGATTGGTTTCGCAATGACAGATGCATTTTGCGACAGCCCTGCGTTTTTATATATGGAGTTATCTTTTCGGCTTGATGTTGAGGTTCACGCCGAGGGTGTCTTCGCCGTCGACGATAGTCCAGCTGCTGCCGGGGTAAATGCCGAGGGTACGGTCGGTATCGAAGCCCGCCGCTTCCAGATCGGCGATCACGGCGTCGCGCTTGTCGCCGACCTCAAAGCCGAGGTGGTGCACGCCGTTGCCGTGCTTGTCGAGAAATTCCTGGAAGGAACTCTCGCCGCCCGCGGGCTCGTGAAGCTCCAAAACGAAATTTCCCATCTGGATGTCGCAGACGAAAAGGTCACAGGAGATGGGTTTTCCGCGGTAGGTGTAATTTTCACCGCCTTCGAGGTGGCGCTTTTCGATCGGCGGCTGCTCGATGCCTAAAATCTCCGCCCATTTGGCCGCGGCCTTTTTGATGTCGGCCACCACGATGTTGACCTGAATGAAGCCTTCTTTTGAAATCGGTGTGTTCATCTTCATTCCTCCCTGATGCGGTAGCTTACAAAGGCGAAATAGCGGCTGTCCGGCGACCAGGAGTTGACGTTGATGGTGCCCTGCCCGCCGAAGAGCTTGGCGACGGTCTTGACGTTTTTGCCGTCCGCGTCCATCAATCTGAGCTCGACGTTCTTGTGCGGCAGATGCTCGGAGGGCTTGAGGTCGCCTTTTTTATAGGAGATGGTCGCGACCTTTTTGCGGTCGGGGGAAATGTGCGGGAACCAGGTGTTCCACTCCTCGTCGAAGGTGATCTGGGTCTGCTCCGAGCCGTCGGCTTTCATGCGCCAGGCCTGCATGAGCCCCGAACGCACCGAGTTGAACCAGATGTATTCGCCTTCGGAATCGTATTCCGGGCCGTCGTTGAGGCCGGGTGCGGTGGTCAGACGCGTTTCTTCGCCGCCGTCCACCGGGATGGTGTAAACGTCGAATTCGCCGTTTCGTTCGGCGCAGAAGGCAAGCGTTTTGCCATCCGGCGACCAGCCGTGGAGGTAGCTCGGCGCCATCGGGGTGATGAGGCGCGGCGTGCCGCCCTCGATGGGCATGACGTAGATGCGGCTCTTGCCGTCCTCTTTGGTGCCGTGGCTGACGGCGATCTTTTTGCCGTCGGAGGAGAGAACGTGGTCGTTATTGCAGTTTTTGACGAATCCCGAGGGGATCTCGGTGCTTTCAAGGGTTTTAAGGTCAAAACGGAACATTCTGCCGTTGGAGTTGTAGGCAAGGTAGCTGCCGTCGGGCGACCAGTTGGGAGCTTCGATGAGGAAGGGGAATTCCTTTAAGACCTTTCTCTCGCCGGTCAGCGTGTCGTAGATCTCGAGGATGGATTCGTCGTCATCCCGGTACCAGGGATTATCGATGTATTTCTGATTCATGTCGTTTCCTTTCTCCGCTCAGCGGTCGAAGGTCGGCTTCTTTTCCGGGGCGAGGGAGAGGTGGCCGACGTCATTGAAGAGGGAGAGGCGCGGGAAGACGGTCTTGCCGGGCATATCGGGGAAGGTCACGGCCGTCACCGAGGTGAACTGATAGGGCATAGCCGCCATGATGTAGGGGTAGGGAATGTTCAGAATGTGGGAAAGGGCGCTCGCGCCGGAGCCGCCGTGGCTGAAAAGGGCGATGGTCTTGCCGGGGGTGACGTCGTCGGCGACCTTGTAGAGTCTGCCGGTGCGGGTGAAGCCGTGCGCGGCGATCAGCTCGTCGATCTGCGTGCTGATGACGTCCAGAAGATCGGTCGCAAGGTTGTCGCGGAAATAGTCGTGCTCTCTCCAGTTGTCGTCGGTCGGAACGTAGCCTTCGTTCAAAAGCGTCTCGGCGAGGAACCACGGGTGGCCTCTCATGGGAAGCTCGCGGTTTTCCTTGCTGCCCCAGGCGGTCTCGTGCATATAGGGGAGCACCGTGACGTCGAGGCCCAGCTTTTCGGCGCGCGGCGCGGCGGTCTGGGTGGCGCGGTACATGGAGGAGACATAGATCTCGGTGATGTTCTCGCGGAGCAGTCTTTCGGCGACCAGTCTCGCCTGTTCCTTGCCGGTTTCGGTCAGCGAGTCGGTGGCGTAATCCGGCTCACCGTGGCGGACAAATAAGATTCTCATTTGGGTGATCTCCTTTGCTTTTCTTTGAGGCTATTCTATCACAACGCCTGCGAAAAAGAAAGATGCCTATTGAAATTTGTGCGAATGGAGGTTGCATAATGGCGCAGGATGCGGTAAAATGAGAAAACAGACAGCGCTGAGCGCAATAAGATCGGAACGGAATATAAACATAATTGTAAGTCGGAGGGGAAAATGAAAAAGCTGAATGTTGCCATCATCGGGCAGGGGCGAAGCGGCCGCGATATCCACGGCGCGTTTTTCAGAAGCGAAGCAAATGAAAAATACAACGTGGTCGCCGTTGTGGACGCCATCGAGGAGAGGCGCGAGAGAGCCAAGGCCGAATACGGGTGCGACGTCTACGCCGATTATCACGAGCTCTTCGGAAGAGAAGACATCGACCTCGTCGTCAACTCCACCTTCTCCTATATGCACACCCCGGTCACCATCGACCTTCTGGAGCACGGCTTCAACGTCGTCTGCGAAAAACCGATGGCCAAAACCTATGAGGACGGCTGTCGGATGATCGCCGCCGCGAAGAAGAGCGGCAAGATGTTCAACGTCTTCCAGCAGTCGCGCCTCGCCCCCTATTATGTCAAACTCAAGGAGATCCTTGCGGACGGCAGATTGGGCGAGATCGTGC
>JAKSPX010000279.1 GCA_024404415.1 Clostridia bacterium
AATCGGCGCACATATTGGAAAGGTAGCCGAGCTCGTGGATGAAGTGGCTGGAGGAGATCTCCGCCCATTCGTCGTCTTCAAAGATGCCCGGCAGGTCGGTCACGGTGCGCAAAAAGACGATCTTCTGCCCGGGGAGGATGGTCGGCGCCTCGGATGAATAGAGCGCCCTGAGCCTTTTGGCCATGCGGAGTACCGGGGGCACGGCGGGGTCGGTGAAGGAGGCCTCGCAGCCCGCAAAGGGCGAGCGGAGCGAACGGTAGCTCCGGGAGAGCAGGAGATCATATAAAGCCTGATTGTACATAAAAAACCTTCCTCTTCTGTGATCGGTAAAGACAGGATCCGACACATTTTGACCTCTCTATCTTATCACAGGCGCGCGCATTTTTCAAGGGTCGGGAACTTTCTAAAAAATCAAACTTTCTTTTGCCCACGCCTTGTATCGCGGAAAAAAATGTGCTATACTCTATTTATTATGAGCCGTTGGCTTCCTCGGGCCGCATCTATTTTCGCAAAGTGCATAAAATACCTCCGACTGATAAAAACGGAGGAAAAAGCATGATCGAGCTTCGGGGGATCACACGGAAATACGCCGTCGGCGCAAACGAGGTCAGAGCCCTTGACGGGGTGGATCTCCTGCTTCAAAGGGGCGAATACGCCGCCGTGATCGGGCCATCGGGCTCGGGAAAGACGACGCTTTTCCACATCCTCGGCCTTCTGGCACGCCCGGACGGCGGGACATACCGCCTCGCGGGGCAGGACGTCTCCTCTTTTTCGGAGAGGCGGCTTGCGTCCCTTCGCGGGGAATTCATCGGCTTCGTCTTTCAGAATTTTTATCTCAACCCCCGCTACACGGCCTTGGAAAACGTCGAGCTGCCCCTGATGCTTGCGGGCGTCGGGAGAAGCGCCGGGAAGCGCATCGCCATGAACGCGCTTGAAAGAGTCGGCCTTCGGGAACGGGCCAATCACCTCCCGCGGGAGCTCTCCGGCGGGCAGCAGCAGCGCGTCGCCTTTGCGCGCGCCACCGTCCGGCGGCCGCCGTTTCTGCTTGCGGACGAGCCGACCGGCAACCTCGACCCGGCCGCCACACGCCTGCTTCTCTCCTTACTTGAGGAGGAACATCACGACGGCGCGACCATCCTCATGATCACCCACGATCTTTCCGCGGCGAAAAGCGCCGAAAGGGTGATCACCATCGAAGAGGGAAGGATCACCAAAGACGAAAAACAGACGTAATTTCGGATAGAAACAGGTGTATGACCAATGGACAGACGCGATAAGATCAATTATTACCTCGACATCGCCGAAACGGTGCTGGAGCGCGGCACCTGCCTCCGGCGCAACTACGGCGCCATCGTCGTGAAGAACGGCTCCATCGTCTCGACCGGCTACAACGGCGCGCCGCGCGGCTGCCGCAACTGCTCGGACATGGGGGCCTGCCGCCGGGAGCAGTTGAACGTCCCCTCGGGTCAGCGCTACGAGCTCTGCCGGTCGGTCCACGCCGAACAGAATGCCATCATCGCCGCCGCGAGAGACGAAATGCTCGGTGCGACGCTTTACCTCGCCGGACGCGACGCCAAGACCGGGGAACTCATCCCCAACTGCACGCCCTGCGCCCTGTGCCGCCGGTTCATCATCAACGCCGGCATCGAAAAGGTCATCTGCCGCACCTCGCACGACGAGTATACCGTCACCGACGTGAAGGAATGGGTGGAAAATGACGAAGCCCTCCAGATCCAGGCCTGAAACTGCGGGATTACATAAGAGAAAGGGTAAGAAGAGAATGAAAAAGACGCTGTGCCTTTTACTGGTGTTCATCATGCTTCTGTCGGTCGCTTCCTGCGGCTCCGACAGCGCGTTTTCGCTGGGGCGGCTTGCCGACGGCGAATATGAAAACGAAATGCTTTCCGTTTATTTCAGGATCCCCGAGGGCTGGCGCGCAGCCGACGAAAAGGAAGCCGAGTCGCTTCTCGGCATGACTCGCACCGTCTTCACCGGGAAGGACGAGGAGGAACTCAAAAAGCTTGAAAAGAAGCAGAGCTTCGACCTTGGCTACGCCTTTGTGCTCTCCACCGAGGGCGGCCTCGACCGCTTCGATCTGCTCTATCAGAAAAACACCAATAAGTCGGATAGCGCTTCCTACATAGCCTCCGCCAAGAAGCAGCTCGAAAGCTACGCCGATCTCTGGGAGATCCGCACCGTATCCAACGGCAATGTCACCATCCGCGGCCGCGAATATGCCCAGCTTGAAATGGTGCTCGAAGGCGGCGACACGCTGCTCCGCTATTATTACTGCACCACTGAGGTCAACGGCTATTTCGTCACCATGATCCTCACTACCTCCGACGAGGACTATTCCTTCGATACCTTCCTCTCCACGCTGGAAGCCACCTCCGCCCAGCACTTCGAAAAGAAGTAAGCTATTTGAAAAAATAAAGGGGCTGCCGCAAAATGCACACTACCCTGTCATTCCGAGCCAGCGCCGCAGCGTTGGCGTGGGAATCCGTCCTTTATAGGAGATTACGGATTGCCACGGCCATCCTGCGGGATGGTCTCGCAATGACAAGGGCATTTTGCGACAGCCTCTTTTTGTTTTTACAGTTCTCCGAAGATCTTCAAAATGAAGAGCAGGTAATATAAAAGCGCGACGTGGGCGAAGATGATGAGCGGTACGCCGATCATGAATTTCGCGTGCTGGGTCTTGTGGCGGATGAGGCGCATGGTCATGAGCTCCGCCACCCCGCCGCCGAGCGCCGCGAAGAGCAGAAGCGTCGCCTCCGGCACCCTCCGCGCACCCGTCCCCGCGATGCGCTTGTCGTAAACCGTCATGGCCACCGTGACGACCGAGATCAGAACGAGATAAATGATGAGGTATTTCATGGTTTCCTCCGTGAATTCGATTTTCTTTATTTTATACCTTTTTTCATGGGTGCGCAAGGGAAAGTTTGGGAGTTAGTGAGGAGTGAGGAGTTTCGGAGTGAGGAGTTTTCAGTTTTCAGTATTCAGTTTTCAGGAGAACGCGATTGCGC
>JAKSPX010000028.1 GCA_024404415.1 Clostridia bacterium
ATCTTTCGGTCTACTATGGCCCGGAAGGCTACGAGGACACCGAGATCATTTCGGATGATATCATCCGACCCGGCCTGCAGCTCGCGGGGTATTTTGAGTATTTCGACCCCTACCGCCTCCAGCTCATCGGCAAGGTCGAGACCTCCTTCCTCGAGCATTTCACCCACGAACAGCGCTTACGCAGCTTCGACAAGTTCCTCCAGCACCCCATTCCCGCGCTCATCATCTCCCGCGGCATCGAGCCCTTCCCGGAATGCCTGGAGATCGCCAAGAAGTACGGGCGCACCATCCTCTGCTCCAAAGCCACCACCAACGAACTGCACGCCGCCCTGATCGGCTCCCTGCAGGTCTCCCTCGCCCCGCGCATCACGCGCCACGGCGTTCTTGTGGAGGTCTACGGCGAAGGCATCCTCATCCTCGGCGACAGCGGCGTCGGCAAGAGCGAGACCGCCATTGAGCTGGTCAACCGCGGCCACCGTCTCATCGCGGACGACGCGGTGGAGATCAAGCGCGTATCCGCCCGTTCGCTGGTCGGCAACGCCCCGGAGGCCATCAAGCACTTCATCGAGCTGCGCGGCATCGGCATCGTGGACGTGCGCCGCCTCTTCGGCACCGGTGCCATCAACGACAGCGAGCGCATCGACCTGGTCATCAAAATGGAACAGTGGGTCGACGGCAAGCAGTATGACCGCCTCGGACTTGAAAACGAGACCGTCAACATCCTCGGCCTCAGCGTTCCCGCCCTGACCATCCCGGTCAAGCCCGGGCGCAACCTCGCCATCATCATCGAAGTCGCCGCCAAGAACAGCCGCAACAAGCGCATGGGCTACAACGCCGCCCAGGAGCTCACCGAACGCCTCTCCCAGCAGTATTACGGCGACCTGTAAGCCGCTATCCCCTCTCTATATAAATCATATATTATATCGAAAGGAAAGACTATCATGAAGCTTGCATTCTCAACCCTCGGCTGCCCCACCTGGTCACTTGCCGAAGTGGCTGCCGCCGCAAAGAAGTTCGGTTATCAGGCAGTCGAGTTCCGCGGTCTGACCGGCGAGCTCGACATCCGCAAGATCCCCGCCCTCGCGCCGGAAAACATCGCCGCCACCCGTGAGATCCTCGGCGACACCGCGATCTGCGTCTACGGCTCCTCCCTCACCATGGATAGCTCGGTTTCCCGCGCCGACACCATCAGGGAAGGCCGCGAGGTCATCGACATCTGCGCGTCCGACGGCATCCCCTTCATCCGCGTCTTCGGCAACGAGGTCTTCCTGGAAGAGGACGAAAAAGCCGCCCTTGAACACATTGCCTCCGGCTTTACCGAGCTCTGCGGCTACGCCGAGGACAAAAACGTCTCGCTGCTCGTCGAAGTGCACGGCAACGTGACGACCCTCCCGCGCCTTTCCTACCTGGCCGAGAAGGTCACCTCGCCCGCTTTCGGCATCCTCTGGGACATCGCCCACACCGACAAGCAGTATAAGGACGATTTCGCCTCCTTCTACCGCCCGCTTCTGCCCCTCATCCGCCACATCCACGTCAAGGATCACATCCGCCTCGAAAAAGGCACGCAGCTCTGCGACATTGGCAAGGGTGAGATCCCCATCGCTCCCATCGTTTCGAGCCTCATAAAGGACGGCTACGACGGATATTTCTCCCTTGAATGGGAAAAAATGTGGCACCCGGATCTCGCGCCGCTTGAGGAAGCGCTCCCGGTCTACGCCGATTACATGAGGGCGATCAAATGAGCGCCCGCTTTGCGCTGGTCAAGCGTGCCGACGTGATGGCGCGCGATTTTCTGCCGCCCGAAAAGCGCCCCGCCGCCTACGGTTACCCCGCCAAGCGCGCCCGCTTGCATTACCGCGGTCTCGGCAGGGACGAGCGCGACCTTTATGACGCGCTTTCTCCCGATGCACCTCCCGAGGCCTGCCGCCTGATCGATTCCATTGAGGACGGGGAGACCGACCTTTCCGAGGTATTCTCCGAAATCGCCTCCGCGAACCTCTATGCCTCCGCCTTTGACGACGCGGAGGATTATGAGCTTTTATTCCTTGCGACCTGTGATGACGACACAGAGATCCCCGCCGGTTTCCGCCTTCTCGGCTACGACGTTTCCTATCTTCCCGAGGACGAGCTCTTTTCCGCCGTTTCCGACCTCTTTTTCTACCCCCTCTGGCACGGCGCCGACCCGACCGGCAAAGCTTATGCCGCGGAATTCGCCCTTCTGAACGCTTCCTGCCTCTTCCCGGACGAGAAATCGGCCGCCGCCTTCCGCGATAAGTATGCTTCGGATTTCCATGAAGACGGCCTTTTTGTGACCGCCGTCTTCGCCGCAGAGGATTGAATCTATATATAGTCCCTCGCTCTTCTTAGGATACCATATTTCGTTCTCCTCATCATTTTCAACATTTTATACGCCTGACGGCAGTGGTTTTTCGCCCGCCAGGCGTGTTTTTGTACCTCCATAAAAATTATGACCAAATCGTAAATTTAGTGTCTTGCGTAAATTCCGGGATTATACTACAATAGCATTACGGGTGAAAACCCGAATATTTATAGGAGGAATTTCCCAATGAAGAAACTCTTCGCTCTTCTTCTCGTCCTTGCGCTGGCTGTTTCTCTCTTTGCCGCTTGCGGTGAAGAAGCTGCCCCCGAATCCGAGAAGGAAACCGAATCGGCTCCTGAGACCACTCCGGTCGAATCTGAAGCTGAATCGGAAACTGAGCCTGAATCCGAACCCGCTTCTGAAGAAGCTGGCGAGATCACGCTCCGCACCACCTTTGCTTCCGGCGAACTTTACGCCGAGCAGATCGAGCTCTATCAGCTCGAGAATCCGGGCGTCACGATCGAGCAGGTCGACGTCGATACCACCAAGCTGATCTCCATGGTCGCTGCTGGTACCGCTCCTGACCTCATTCGTATCTACGCCGTGCAGACCCTCCCCTTCTATGTTACCCGCGGCCTCGCTGGCGACTATGTCGATGACATCATCTACAGCGGCACCCTCGAGTACACCAAACCCGACGACTTCCTCCCGGTTATTGGCAACTACAAGTATGATCTTGCTACCAACACCCAGGGCGAAGGCAAAGTTTACGGCCTTGTTAAGGACTTCTCCAACGACGTCGCTATCTTCGCTTGGAAGGCTCACCTTGACGAAGCTGGCATCGAATACGATCCGAAGGTCCCGTTCACCTGGCAGCAGGTTGGCGAATATGCCAAGAAGCTCACCATTAAGGACGGCAACACCATCACTCGTTTCGGCGCTTGCGCATACGACGGCTCTGTCATCGACCATATGAGACTTATGGTTTGGTGCACTCAGCTCGGCGGCTCTGCTTACTCCGATGACTTCTCCGAACCGAAGTGGGATTCCGAAGAAGTTACCTCCTTCCTTGAATGGGCCATTGACCTTGTCAAGGACGGCGCTATTGCTTCCCCGCTCCATCAGCCCGAAGGCAACAGCTACACCACCCCGTTCCTCACCGAAGGCTTCTCCATGCTCCTCTGCGGCTACTGGTACACCGGTTCCATCCGCTCCAACGAGAACACCAAGGATCGCCTCGATGACCTGATCTTCCTCCCGACTCCTCAGCAGGAAGGTAAAGACCGTGTCAGCTTCACCACTGCTGCTTGCGGCGGTATTGCTCTCCGTCAGTCTCAGAACCCCGAAGCGACTGTTAAGTTCATGGACTACTTCTTCTCTGGTCCTCCGGCAACCGACCGTGCTAAGGGCGGCTGGGGTATCCCGATGTACAAGTCCATGCTCGAGATGATGCCTGCCGAATCCAACTTCGACAAGCAGTGCCTCGAAGTCGTTTACGACGAAATGGATTACATGAACATGAGCTTCAGAGTCAACCCGTATATCGGCTTTGACACTGTTACTGCTCTCATCGCTAAGTACATTGCTCCTGTTTGGGAAGGCGAATCCACCATTGATGCCGCTGTTGCGTCCATCAACGCTGACCTCGTTCCGCTCATCCAGGAAGGCATGGAAATTGCTCAGTAATCTAAGGGAAATTACTCCTCTTATTACAACATAGCAATCAGGGAGCTGCCGCAAGGCAGCTCCCTTTCCTTTTTCTTTTTCGCCGGATTTTCCCCTTGAAGTGTCTTTTCTCTTGTGATAAAATAAGGTTTACGGATCTGTTTTGCGGATCTGCCTTCAACCCAAACCTGCAGAGGAGTGCCTTATGGAATACACCGTTGCCTATCGAAAAACCGTATACGGCGGGATCCGCGCCTATTCGTCGCCTCTGCTGGATTCCTACGGCGTTATAAACGCCTTCCCCGAGCGTCACGGCGGCGTGAGCGAAGGCTTTTACGGCTCTTTGAACCTCCCGACGTCGACCGGCGACATGGAAGAAAACGTCCGCGAAAACACGCGCCGTTATCTTGCCGCCTTCGGTGCGGTTCCCGAAACGGCTGTCAAGTCCCATCAGGTCCATTCCGATCACATCCTCCGCGTCACCTCCCTTGACGGCGGGAAAGGCCTTCTCGCTCCGAACGTTGCCTGCGACGGCCTCCTCACCGATGAACCGGATCTCACTTTGCTTGCAAGCTCGGCAGACTGCCCTCTGATCCTTCTTTATTCCCCCGACCGCCACATGATCGCCGCCGTCCACGCCGGTTGGCGCGGCACCTCCCTGGATATCGCCGGGAAAGCGGTCAATATGTTTATAAAAAATGGTGCCGACGTCAAAAGCCTCGTCGCTTTCCTTCCACCGTCCATCGGCCCCTGTTGTTTTGAGACCGACCCGGATGTCCCGGAGGCGATGAACGAGCGCTTCAAGGGTGAGCTTGACGATTATATCTGCGAGATCTCTCCCGCCCGTTACCGCGTCAACCTGCAGGGCATCAACGCTCACGCCCTCGCCCGCCGCGGTATGGATCCACGCCGCATTGAGGTCGCTCCCATCTGCACCTGCTGCCACGAGGATTTTTACTCTCACCGTCGCTCCAAGACACAACGCGGCCTCTCCGCCGCCCTGATAAGGATGTCCAAATGAAAAAGACGCATCGCATCATTGCCATATTGATCCTGATCCCGCTGCTTCTGGCCTCCTGCATCGACGTCTCCTCGCTCGTTCCCTCGACCGAGACAGAAGCCCCACCGGTCTCGACTGAAGCGGTCTCCACCGAGTTCCCGCTTGCGGTGATTTCTCCGGCCCAACCGAACCAGACCTTCGGCGTCGGATATGTGCCGGGCAAGGTCATTGACCCCTTCAAGACCGATTCCGACATCAATATGCAGCTCGGTTATCTTCTCTATGACCGTCTGTTCAACGTGGGCCCCGACGGGACCGTCGTACCCGGCATCTGTGAAAAGATCACCACCAAAGACAATATCCACTATGAGCTGACCATTTTGTCCGGACTGACCTTCCACAACGGCGATCCGCTCACCGTTCGCGACGTCGCCTACTCCCTCCGCCGGGCGCTTTCTTCCTCTCTTTACTGCGTTCAGCTCTCGTGTGTCTCCTCTGTGTCCTCTGACACCTCCGAAAACACCATCAGCATCACGCTTTCCTCACCGCTCGCCTCTCTTTCGGCTCTTTTGGATTTCCCGATCGTCGCCTCCGACACCAGTGCTTCTTATTCCTACTCCAACTTTGCTCTGCTCGGCAGCGGCCGATACTATATAGATCTTGAAACGCTGGAGGGCACCGAATATACCTTCCTCCAGTCCAATTCCAACTGGTACGGTTACGGCGGCCGCCGTCCGGCCCTGCCGCGCATCGACCTCTTCTCCGTCACAGACAAAGAGGATCTGCTCCGCCGCTATTTCAACAGCGACATTGATATCCTCTCGATTTCCTCGGTCTCAAACGACCCCATCGCCCTGCACGGCGAAGCCGAAAAGCGCGAGATTACCGGCGGCAACCTCTTTTTCCTCGGTTTCAACACACGGCAGGATGCTTTCGCCTCCGTCAACGGCCGTCGCGGCATCGCAAGCTTCTTTGATTCCGAATCTCTCTGCGAAGCGGTCGACGCTTCCAAACTGCTCCCGACCAAGTACCCCGTGCGCGCCGAAAGTCGTGTGGCTTCCTATCTTTCGCGCGTCGCAGTAGCCGAGGAAGAGGCCGTCAACCCCTACTCGTATCTGCGCGCTGCCGGATTCTCCGACAGCAGCACCCATATCCGTTACCTCGGCGGGGAATACACCCTCAAGCTTCTGACCTGCAGCGATTCCGACATGATGGTCAGCATCGCAAATGCGGTGGCCGATGTTCTCGAAAAAGGCACCTTTATCGTTGAGATCGCGTCGCTTCCTTATAAAGAATATATCCAGGCACTCTACAACGGCCGCTTTTCCCTCTACATCGGTATGACCCAGCCCGCCGAGAACTACGACTACTCCTATCTCACCCAGAATGCCGACCTCTTCTCCTCTCTCATGAAACAAGTGACCGGGCAGGACGCCGCCCCGCGCGGCGCTGGCGTTTCCGAAGACGTTATCGCGTGTCTCGACGCCATCCGGCTTTTGGATAACAACGATCCCCTTTATTTTCTCGACCTTTCCGGAGCCATTGCGAAGCTTTTTGACGACTACGTGCCGTTTGTTCCGCTCTGCTTCGATAAAGATACCGTTTACCTCCGCGGCAGTTTTGTCAGCAACGTCTCGGTGACCAACCGGAATGTCTTTTACAACATTGATTCCTGGACTCTGCCGAAATGATCGAAAGGAAGAACTGATATGACCGAAAAAGAAATCGAACGCATCAACGAGCTCTCCCGCAAGAAGCAGGCGGGCACTCTTACCCCCGAGGAAGCAGAGGAGCGCGCCGCTTTGCACGCCGCCTACATCAAGGCGATCCGCAAAAATATCCGTATTCAGCTCGGCACCTACAAAGAAGAAGACTTTTAATAAAAGGAGAATTTCCCATGCTGAAGCTTGACCTCTATCCGGGCGGCAAGCCCTACGCGCTCACCATGAGCTACGACGACGGCCAGATCCACGACCGCCGCCTCATTGACATTTTCAACAAATACGGTCTGAAGGGCACCTTCCACCTCAATTCCGGCCGTTTCGACCAGCCGGAGCGCGTCACCTCCGCTGAGATCGCCTCCCTCTATCAGGGTCATGAGGTCTCCTGCCACACCAAGACCCACCCCTTCCTCGAAAAACTGCCGACCAGCGAGGTCATGCGTGAGATCAACGAGGACAAGGCCCGTCTGGAAGAGCTCTGCGGCTACGTCGTCCGCGGCATGTCCTATCCCTTCGGCACCTACACCGAGAGCGTCATCCGCACCCTACGCGAATGCGGCATGGAGTATAGCCGCACCACCCTCTCCACCATGGGCTGGGGCATCCCGGAGGACTTCATGAAGCTGCATCCCTCCTGCCACCACAACGCCTGCATGGAGCTTCTGGACAGATTCGAAGAGACCGTCGCCACCCGTCCCTACGCCGCGGCAGGCGCAATGCTCTACGTCTGGGGCCACAGCTACGAATTTGACCGCCAGAATAACTGGGAGCTCATCGAAGACTTCTCCCGCCGCATCGGCGGACGCGCCGACATCTGGTACGCCACCAACATTGAGATCGTCGACTACGTCAACGCTCAGAAGGCGCTCCGCATCTCCTTTGACGGCAAAAAGATCTACAACCCCTCCGCCATTTCGGTCTGGGTCAACGCCGACGGGAAGCCCGTCGAGATCAAACCCGGCGAACACAAATCCCTTTGACCCCCAAAAAATCCCTCTCAGTCACTCTTTCATCGTGACTGAGAGGGATTTTTTTGATTTACGCTTTATTCCTGTATGAATTCCGCCTTTGCGGATTTCGTGATCTTATTGTCCTTCACGACCGCGTCCTCCACGTAGAGAAGGTGGATCGGAGAAGCGTCATCGTCTTCAGGCGCAAGCTTGTTGACCTCCGGAACCTTGAAGTTTGCGTATTCGCCGACACGCGGCAGGATCACGTTTTCTTCCACCGTGATCTCCTTCGCCATGTTGACCGTCACGGCGAATTCCGTATAGCGGTCGGTGATCTTATTGTGGCGAACGGTGATGCGCTTTTGATTGTGCGTCTGCGGGTCGGAATTCGGCTTGCCGTCGCCGGAGATGTTGATGGGGGAGTGGAGCTCACTGCCCGTGTAATAGCCGGAACGCTCGATGAGGTTATCTTCAATAACGACGTCCTCGGAGAAGCCGCATTCGCCCCAGCCGTCTTCGATCTCGGCCTTCACCAGAATGGCGCTCATGCCGTTGTCGGAAAGGGTGCAATGGCGGATGGCGCCGTTGCAGGCCTTGATGAGCAATCCGCGCGAGCGGTTGTTGCGGAAAAGGCTGTTTTCAAAGAGGAAGCCGTTGCCGTTGGCCGACGAATTCTCGATCACCGCGTCGCCCTCGGGGACGAGCTTTCCTTTCACGCGCACCGATTTCCGCCCGTTTTCGTCTTTTGTCGCCTCGACCGCCACGCCGTCGTAGAGAAGCTTGCCCGCCTTGGTGTAGGCCAGGACGCGGTCACCGGCCTTGAAATCGTAGCAGACCGAGGAATAATTGGACGTGCCGGTGCCGTAGAAGACGACCGTGTCCTCCTCGACCGATTCTACACCCGTGACGTCCCCGTAGGTGCCGTTGACGTTGGTCGCGTCGTCAGTCATTTTCTCAAAGAGGCTGTCATACACGCGGATGCCCTGCCGCATGCAGGTGGAATGGGTCGCGTCGCAGACCGAAATGAGTCGCTCCACACCGTCTTTCGGCGCGCCCGGCGTCAGAAGTACACGGCGCAGCACCGTTCCGCCGTTGCCGCCGTGCTCCACAAAGCCGAAGCCGGAGCCGTTATAGAGGGTCACGTCCTCGACGAGCGTCTTTTCGCAGTCGATAAAGCAGTTGACATGCGCGAATACACCGCGGAACATCACCTTGTCGCCGGGATTCAGGTCGTGGCCGTGCGGGAAGCGGAGCAGGATGCCATCCTTGGTCTTCTCTCTCTTCACGCCGTAGAGGTCACGGTAGGGGCGGTCGCTTCCCTTGCGGAAGCCCTCGCCGAATCCGGCGTCGGAGATCCATTCGCCGCCCTCGATCTGATCCGTGAAGCCCGCGTCTGCCTTCCAAAGTGCATAATCGTCGTGCACCGCGAGGATCTTTCCCTGCGGGTTGGCGGCAAGCTCGTGGTCAACGGAATATCCGCGGAGTGTCACGCCGCTGCAATCCTTCATGACGAGCGCCGACTTGCGGTAATCCTCACATTCAAAGAGCACGCCATAGGCATAAAGCGTGAAGTTTTTGAGATTTTCAAAGAAAATATGGGCGTGTTCGCCCGCCGGCACCTTATAAGCACCCGGCAGCAGGATCAGCGTCCTGTCACTCGCCGCGCCTTCACGGATGACCTCCGCGATGGGCACTTCCTTCACCGTGCCGTCTTTTTCAAGAACGCGCATGCCGTCTCTTCTCTGGACAGCCATAAAACGCTTATAGCCGATCGGAGGCAGGGAGGCTTCGTCCGCACCGAATTCCGGGAGGTTCCGGGCGATATTGCTGCCGTAGGCATGCTCGCCCTCGCAGACATGGAGCTTGCCTGCGTTATCGTTCACCAGCGTATTCACGCATTTTTCAAGCTCGTATTCGCCGTCGAAGGTGTTTTCCGCGACGGTCAGGTAAAAGCAGGCGTTGGCCATCAGAGAGACCTCGCCGGAATCGAGAAAAACATTTCCGAAGAAGACGTCATTGCGGCCGTAGGAGAGCGTCACCGGGCTCATGACCATGCGGTTGAAGGCATAAAAGCCGTTGGAGGAGTCAAATAGCTCCACCGGCGCGTCGTCAAAATCGTTATTTCTGACCACGGCGTTTTCCGAATAGACCTCCACCGGCGCGTCAAAGACGTTGTTTTCCAGGATCAGGTCGATCGGATAGAATTTCGCACCGCCGCAGAGCCGTGACCGCGTCACGACCAGTCGGTCAGCCTCCTCCTCGGCATAAAACGAGGCAAAGGCGTTGAGATTCATGACCGAAGCATCAGCAGCCGTCACGCGGATCTCGTACCCCTCCGAAGATTTGACCGTTGCACCCGAAAAATCATAGATCATGCCCGGAATATCCAGATACAGATCGCCCTTGAGGTCATAAAGCCCTGCCGGAAAAACCATGCGTTTCCCGTCTCTTTTGGCCTTCAGGAGAAGCTCGTCTCCCTCCAGACTCCCCGCGCTCTGCGTTTCGGCGCTGGGAAGCAGGGTCTCGTCCGCCCCACAACTCCATTCATTCTTCATCATTCTACCTCCGTAGTCAGGTTTCTTTCTAAAGAATATCACTTTCGTCCTGTCTTTTCAAGTCTTTTGCTTGCATTCGGCGCGCTTTTGGAGTACACTAAGGAAAATGTATTTTCTAAAGGATCGGCCGATTATGAGTTACGTCTACATCTTCGTCGCAACCATCATGTTCTCCTTTGTCGGCACGCTGGTCAAGATCGCCACACCGATGGTGCCCGCCTCGGCGGTGACCTTCTCGCGCTTCTTTTTCGGCGTGCTCTTCCTCTTCCTTTTGTGCCTTTTCATGCGCCACAAGCCCAAGCTCCTCTTCACCAACAAGTGGATCTGGATCGCCGTGCTCGGTAAGTGCATCAACTATTTCTGCGAAAACACGGCTCTGCAGAAGGGCGCTTCCTTCGGCAACATCGTCACCTATCCCGTTCAGGCCATCTCGCTCTGTTTCTTCTCGGCGCTCCTCTTCAAGGAAAAGATCGGCCCGCGCAAGATCATTTCCACCATTCTCTGCGTCTCGGGTATTCTGATCATCTCCTGGAACGGCAACTCGATGGACGTCTTCTTCGGCGATTCCCTGCCCATCACCCTGCTATTCGTCTTCTCCGCCATCGGTGCCGCCGCCTTTATTCTCTCCCAGAAAATGCTCATTCAAACTCTTCACTCCACCG
>JAKSPX010000280.1 GCA_024404415.1 Clostridia bacterium
GGGCAAACCGCCCGCGCGCGCCAGGGTGGTCAGCGGCGACGACCATTATTATAAGGTCAGACCCGCCGCTCCCGGCGAGACCGACAAGATCGACGTGCGGAACGTCGATTCCCATGCTTTGGTCGCTTTGGAGGTCCGCTGGAACAATGTCACCAACCTGACTTACGCCAACATCGAAAACCCCGACCATCAGAAGGTGGTCTTCGCGGACAAAGTGAGATAACGCTTTTCAGGACGGTTTGCGATCACAAGCCGCCCTGTTTTTCACAACAAAAGGAGGAAAAAATGAAGATCAAGGTCAAAAAGCTCGATTATGATAAGGTCATGGCGCTTCCGCGTCCCAAACACAAGCCGCCGAAGAAAACGAGCCTCTATTTTCGCACGTTACTGAAGATCGTCTCTCAGGGGGATCTGAAGGACGCGGACTTTTCCTATCGCCTCGTCGGCATGGATCGTCTCCCGGAGGAGCCCTGCCTCATCCTCATGAACCATTCGAGCTTCATTGATCTGGAGATCGTCTCGAGCGTCTTTTACCCCAAGCCCTTTTCCATCGTCTGCACGTCGGACGGCTTTGTGGGCAAGGAGTGGCTGATGCGTTCCCTCGGCTGCATCCCGACGAAGAAATTCATTACCGACGTCTCGCTGATCGCCGATATGAAAGCCGCGTTGGAGGAGAAAAAGACCTCGGTTCTGATGTACCCCGAGGCGAGCTATTCCTTTGACGGCACCGCCACCGCCCTCCCGCGCGGGCTCGGTCTGCTCCTCAAGCGTCTTGATGTTCCGGTTCTGATGGTGAGGACTTACGGCGCTTTTGCGCGCGATCCGCTCTATAACTGCCTCCAGAAGAGAAAAGTGAAGGTCTCCGCTGAGATCTATTCGCTCTTTACAAAGGAGGAAGTGGCCTCCCTTGACCGGAAAACGCTGGATGAAAAGCTCGACGAGGCCTTCACGTTTGACCATTTCACATGGCAGCGGGAGAATAACGTCCGCATCACCGAACCCTTCCGCGCCGACGGTTTGGAACGCATCCTCTACAAATGCCCGGTCTGCGGCAAAGAGGAGATGACCGAAGGCAAGGGAGAAAACTTTACCTGTAAAGCGTGTAACCTTTCGTGGCACATGGACGAGCTCGGAAGGCTTGAAAACGCCGAAGGAAAGGGCTTTTCGCATATTCCGGACTGGTACGCATGGGAACGGGCGGAAGTCCGGCGGGAATTGGAGGTGGGAAGCTATCTTCTCGACACGCCGGTGAAGATCCTCATGCTGGTGGACTATAAAGCAGTCTATGACGTCGGCGAGGGGAGACTGCGGCACAACAGTGAAGGTTTCCGGCTCGACGGGTGTGAGGGAAAGCTGCATTTCGAGCGCGGGCCGCTGGATAATTACGGCCTCTACGCCGATTATTACTGGTATGAGCTGGGCGACGTGATCGCCATCGGCGATGAAAACGCCGTCTATTACTGCTTCCCGGAGAAAGGCGTCCCGGTCGCCAAGGCGAGGCTCGCGGCGGAAGAACTCTATAAAATGAAAAAAGCGGAAAGAAAAAGCCGTGTCAAAGCGTAATGAATAAAATAGGCCGCCTCATCTGAGGCGGCCTTTGGCTTATGCTGTAACTTATTTCGCTTCGGGATATTCGGTGCAGAGGAGACGGAAGGGAGCTTCGTCTTCTTCAATCTTCGGGAAGCGGCCCATCTTTTCGTAGAAGCGGTTATCGGTGTTGTCGTCGTTGCACTGGCTGACTTCGCCGATGAGGACCTTGCCGGTGCCCTTCTTGGCCCAGAAAGCGTGGTAGAGGCCGTGGGTGAGGGTGACGGACTGGCCGGGCTGCAGCTCAAGAATGGTGCCCGCCGGGATGGTGAGCTTCACGCCGTCG
Source organism: Clostridia bacterium (assembly GCA_024404415.1). Lineage (GTDB taxonomy): Bacteria > Bacillota > Clostridia > Oscillospirales > QAMX01 > RUG11797. The sequence goes on from JAKSPX010000280.1 coordinate 1,874, forward strand.
GAAACGACCGTGACGTCGCCTTCCCTGTCAAGCTCCTCATTCGGAAGGGAATTGTAAAGCTGCATCATCATGGTGCCGCCGCCGCGGTTGATGATGTCTTCCATCTTCTTCCAGTGGAAGTGCATCGGGCAGACCTGATCTTCGTCGCTGATCAGGAGCTTTTCGGCGTAGGGCTTTTCGTACTTATCGTTATTCTGGTTGCCGTTGCGGATGGTGACGAGGACGAGACCGATCTTCGCAAAGTCGCCGAGACCGTAGTCGGTGATGTCCCAGCCCAGCATGTTGTCGCGGATCTCGTCGCATTCATGACCCTTGGTCTGCCAGTCTTCGGGAGTCCAGTCGGCAAACGGGGGGAGACGGAAGGAGAACTTATCCGCGAACGCCATGGCGTCCTTGATGATGGCATTGATTTCGCTTCTCTTCATTATGTTACGCTCCTTTGAATATGAATTGATCTTGGGGTATTCTATCACACTTATAAAAGAAAAGCAACAGAAAAAGAAAGAAAAGCGGAAGAATGAAATTTGTGAAAAATCGGGAACTAAATCGCGTCCGTTCCGTCAAAAATACAGTAAAGTCCTCTTGTGAAAGGAAGAATCATTGTGAAAAAGACACTTGCTCTCATCATACTTGCACTTTTGCTTCTCCTCAGCGCGTGTTCCGGAGCGAACAACGGCGGGAATGAGACCGCGCCGGAAGCGGATTTCTCCTACGATATCGCCTATGAAGGCGTCGCCGAGGTCGACCCCTCCGAGCCGCCCATCATGCAGATCAGCTACGATAACGGCGAGCTCGCGGGCGCGACGACGCTTGCGACTTACGGCTATTCGTGGACGTGGAAGGAAAACGGTAAGACACAGAGCAAGGTCGTCGACGCTATCCACCCGCTGGACGATCCGGACATCCGGAGCATCCGCCTTACCGACACCGACGGCACCGTGAAGATGCTCGCCGACGCCCGCCTTGTCGAAGCGCGCGTCTCGGTCTGGGCACTCGGCGCGGGCTATGACGACGTGAATATCCTCTTCCCCGAGGACGGCGTCATCGAGCTTTCACCCGAGCCCTCCATCTACGAGATCCAGGCGGATTACGGCGACGACAACGTCGTGAATTATGCCTTCCTCGCGGAATAAAGGGACTG
>JAKSPX010000281.1 GCA_024404415.1 Clostridia bacterium
TCGTGCCGCACAAGACCACCATCGCCTGCGCGAAGCTCTTTGACGAAATACTGAAGTAAAGAAAATAAAAAAGAAAAGTGCAGGCTGCAAAACGCAGTCTGCACTCTTTTTTGATCGGATTTACTTGATATACTCGAATTCGAGGTCGTAGATGGCGACGATATCGCCCTCGTGAACGCCGTCGGCCTCCAGACGGTCGAAAACGCCCGCCTTGCGCATGATGGTCTGCATGTGCGAAAGCGATTCGTAATCCGAGAAGTTGGTGGAGTTGATGAGGTGTTCCAGCCACGCGCCCTCCACGACGAAGTCGCCGTTGTCCCTGCGGGAGACGGTGAAATCCTCCTTCGAGGCGTCGCCGGGCAGTTCGACCGGGATGTCCTCCGGCTCGTAGACCGTCATCGGCGGCAGGGCCGAAAGCTCTTTCCAGACCTCGCTCTTGAGGGCATCCACGCCCTCGCCGGTCGCGGCGCTGATCTTCATGCCCGTGTAGCCGCGCGCCTCGGCCGCCTTTTTCAGCTCTTCAAACTTATCCTCCGCAATGTCGCACTTGTTGGCGGCGACGATCTGCGGGCGGGAGGCCAGCGTGGAGTAGTTTTCAAGCTCGGCAAGCACCTTTTCAAAGTCCTCGACCGGGTCACGGTCCTCACTCCCCGAGACGTCCACGACGTGGATGAGCAAGCGGCAGCGGTCGATGTGTCTTAAAAATTCAAATCCGAGGCCCGCACCTTCGCTTGCGCCTTCGATGATGCCGGGGATGTCCGCCGCGACGAAGCTGGAGCCCTCGCCCATATAGACCACGCCGAGGTTGGGGACCAGGGTCGTGAAGTGATAATTGGCGATCTTGGGGCGCGCCGCCGAGATCATGGAGAGCAGGGTGGATTTGCCGACGTTCGGGAAGCCGACCAGACCCACGTCCGCGAGGAGCTTGAGTTCAAGCTGGATATCAAATTCCTCGCCCGGGAGACCGGCTTTGGCAAAGCGCGGGGTCTGGCGGGTCGGCGTGGCGAAATGCTGGTTGCCCCAGCCGCCCTTGCCGCCCTTGGCCAGGATATACGGCTCGTCCGAGGAGATATCCTTGATGATATAGCCGTTTTCGGCGCTCTTGATGAGGGTGCCGCGCGGGACGCGGATGATGAGATCCTCGCCCTTTCGGCCGGAGCAGCGCTTGCCCGCGCCGTCCTCGCCGTTTCCGGCGGCGTATTTTTTCTTGTAGCGGAAATCCATCAGGGTGGAAAGGTTGTCGTCCACGACGAAAACGACGTTGCCGCCGCGCCCGCCGTCACCGCCGTCCGGTCCGCCGGAGGGCAGATATTTCTCGCGGTGGAAAGCCACCGCGCCGTTGCCGCCTTTTCCTGCTTTGATATGGATCCGCGCGGAATCAATAAACATATCGTTACCTCAAAATAAAGAAAGGGCTGCTGCCATTGGCAACAGCCCCGCTTTTTGCTTTACGCTTCGTAAACAGAGACCTGCTTGCGGTCCTTGCCCAGACGCTCGAAGCGAACGGTGCCGTTCGTCAGAGCGAAGAGGGTATCGTCGCTGCCGATGCCGACATTGGTGCCGGGATGGATCTTGGTGCCTCTCTGTCTGACAAGGATGTTGCCAGCGAGGACAAACTGACCATCAGCGCGCTTGACGCCGAGGCGCTTCGCTTCGCTATCGCGGCCGTTCTTGGTGGAACCAACGCCCTTCTTATGAGCGAAGAACTGTAAACCTATCTTAAGCATGATATTTCCTCCTTTGAAATTACTTTCGCACCCGAACGCCGACGTATTCGGGAGCTTCGAGAGCCAATTCGGAAAAGTATCGGCGCAGGGCTTCCAGCGCGAGGACCGCGCCTTCCGGCGACCCGTCGGGGAGTCGGAGCGTGATGACGGCAGATTCTTCATCGACCGTGACTTCAGCCCCTGCGCAAAAGACGTCATTGATCATGGTCTCGGCGTAGCGGACGGCACTGGTGACCGCCGCGCACACAATGTCCTCTCCCGCGGGAGCCGACATACTGTGGCCGGAGATCCGGAATCCTTTGGGAGGTTTCCCGAAAAATTCCGCGCGGATCATTTACTTGTTGATCGAAACGATCTCGATCTTCGTGTAGGGCTGACGATGGCCCTGACGGTTGCGATAGTTCTTCTTCGCCTTGAACTTGAAGACGGAGATCTTCTTGCCCTTGCCGAACTTAACGACCTTGGCATTGACAGCCGCGCCTTCGACGTACGGAGCGCCGAAAACGGTACCGGCTTCGTCACCGACACAGAGGACCTTGTCGAAAACGACTTCCTCACCGGCTTCCTTTTCGATCTTTTCGATGAAAAGAACTTCGCCGTCAGTGACCTTGTACTGCTTACCGCAGGCTTCAAAGATTGCGTACACTTGTTTTCACCTCATTCGTATTTTGAGTCACGCTGTCGGTGGCGGGACGCATTTCTGTATCCGCTTGCTCAAATCAAAGTTGGCCAACTCCACGCGGTAATTCACAGTATATCAAATCCTGATACGAATGTCAAGTAAAACTTTCACAAAATTTATCAGAGAACCAGATTCTGCATTTTATCGGTGTAATACTGCACGTTTTCCCACTTCGCGTCGGGCGCGATGCGGTGGTCGGGGCAGGGCAGATAGCCGCCGAGCTCGATGAGCGGACGGAGACGCTCGATTTCCTTATCAACGGCGGCGTAATCGGCCGCGAAGACGCGCTTATCCATGCCGCCGATGCCGCGGAGGCCCTTGCCGTACTTTTCTCTCCACGGTTTGATCTCCGCGCCCCACACACCGACTTCGATGGGGAACATGGTGTTGACGCCATTTTCATACCAGATCGGCACCAGCGAGTCGATCTTGCCGTCGCAGTCGAGCGAGACGATGTCGAGGCCGTGGGCGTGCACCAGATCGGTGACCGCCTTATAGTGCGGGCCGACCAGCTCCTCGAAGACCGCAGGGATGACCAGCGGGCCGTTTTTGAAGCAGATGTCCTCCCAGACGTGGGCGTAGTCGAACTGGATGCC
>JAKSPX010000282.1 GCA_024404415.1 Clostridia bacterium
TGGCGTCGGGATCGGCTTCCTGCTCCACGATGGAGGCGGCCTTATCGACCTCGTCGAGGCTGATGTCGGAGGAGGCGAAGACGTTCATGATGACGCCCTTGGCACCCTTGATGGAGGTCTCGAGCAGCGGGGAATAAATAGCCATCTTGGCGGCCTCTTCGGCCTTATCCTTACCGGCGGCGCGGCCGACGCCCATGTGCGCGTAGCCCGCGTTCTTCATGACGGAGGAGACGTCCGCGAAGTCGAGGTTGATGACGCCCGGGACGTTGATGAGGTCGGAGATGGACTGAATGGCCTGGCGGAGAACGTCGTCGGCGATCTCGAAGGCGTTGCGCATGGAGATCTTCTGGTCGGTGACGTATTTGAGTCTCTCGTTCGGGATGACGATGAGCGAGTCGACGTTCTTATAGAGTTCACGGATGCCGGCTTCGGCCTGACGCATACGGTTGGTGCCTTCGAACTTGAAGGGCTTGGTGACCACGCCGATGGTGAGTTTATCCATCGACTTGGCGGCTTCGGCGACCACGGGGGCCGCGCCGGTGCCGGTGCCGCCGCCCATACCGGCGGTGATGAAGATCATGTCGCCATCCTTGATGGAATCGGTGATCTCTTCAATGCTCTCCTCGGCGGCTTTCTTGCCGATTTCCGGCTTGGAGCCGGCGCCCATGCCGCGGGTGAATTTTTCACCGATCTGCAGCTTGACGTTGGCAGAGGTGTGATCGAGCTGCATCTTATCGGTGTTGATGGAGATGAACTCGGCGCTCTGCATATCCAATTCGACCATGCGCTTGACAGCGTTATTGCCGCCGCCGCCCACGCCGATCACTTTGATGTTCACAGGCGAAACGTATCCTGCATCGATCTCAAAAGGCAACATATGAACTCTCCTTCGTACTCTATGTGAAATAGTGATGGACTCTCAGACTTATAAATGATAGTATATGATATTTCGCCGAAAATTTCAAGAGCAAATTCCATTTTTTCCGGGAATTCCCGTATATTTTTTTCGCCCTTGCTCAATCCTCGCCGGTTTCTTCGGGTTCGGTCTCCTCGTCCGGGATCTCTCCCTCGGTCTCAGAGGTATTCCCCTCTTCTTCCTCCCCCTCCGAGGTCGGCTCGGTCACGATCCCGCTATCCGGCTCGGCATCGGTCGAAGGCACATCCTCGGCCTCCACCTCGATGTTTTTCTGGTCGGTGTTGAGGCCCGGCGCTTCCTCCGAGGGGATGTAGCGGAGCTGCTCGCCGCCCAGCTCGATGTAGCCCTTGTCGGTCACGGCGAGCTTGCGGATGACCTCGTCTAAGTAGACGGCCTTTTCCTCCAGATTCTCCGGCATGCCGGTGCTGACCAGGAATCGGCCCTCGTAGGTGAACTGCACGTCGTAGGCCTCGGTCATATCCACGTCGCCGAGCTTATCAAGGCTGCCCGCCGCGTCCAAAGCCTTCACAAGGCCCAGGAAGGCCGCGATGCGGCTTTCGGGGTCGGGAGAGGAGGAAAGCATGCCGCCGACGGCCACCTTTTCGGTCCTGAGACCGTAGACCTTCGAGAGCTTATCAAGCCCCGCGTCTCCCTCGGCCTCGGCAAGCAGTTTGCCCTCGGCGGAGACCAGCCAGACCTGCTCCTCGGTGATGACGGCGAAACGCGCCTCGGTCTCCTCCACCTCGATGGAGATGCCGTCGGGCATCTGGCGGCGGATCTGCACCTTTTTGAGGTAGGGCAGCTTCTCGAACATATTCTGCACCTTGCCGTATTTATTGAAGAGATAGAGGTTGTCGCCGATCCTGAAGCCCGAGGCCTCGATCAGCTCCTCGTTGGAATAGAGCACGTTGCCGTAGACGTTGATCTCCCCGATGCTGAAAAACAGCGAAAAGGCCACGATCAGAACCACAAAGACCGCGAGGCCCGTCAGAAGCGCAAGGCCGTAGCCGAAGGTACGGCTGTTGCGCATATCCTTTCTCTCTCTTTTCCGCTGGCCGGAAAGCATTCTGGCGCGCTTGCCCGAGCGGGAGGTGCTGTATCCTTTCATCCTTTGTCCCCCGGCTTTCCAGAGGAAAGCCATTCCTTTCGTTTCAGATATACCGAATGTCCGCCCCGAGGCCTTGCAGGTCCCCCACGATGTCCTCGTAGCCCCTGCGGACGTATTTCATGTTGTCAATGGTGCTCTCGCCCTCTGACGCGAGGGCGGCGATGATGAGTGCGGCGCCGCCTCTGAGATCGGTGGCCGTGACCGCCGCGCCGCAGAGCCGATCCACGCCGAAGACCAGGGCACTCCGCCCGAAAATGCGGATATCCGCGCCCATCCTCTTCATCTCCCCGGCGTGGCCGAAGCGCGCGTCGAAGATATTTTCCGTGAAGGCCGAAACGCCCTTCCCTTTGATGGCGGTGGCCATTAAAACGGCCTGCGCGTCGGTGGGAAACCCGGGGTAGGGCATGGTGCGCACCGTGTAGAAGGGGGAAAAGCGTTCGCCGCGGTGTAAGGTGAGGCTATCCGCCCCGTACTGCACCCGGCAGCCCGCCGTTTCCAAAAGCGACGTCACCGACGAAAAATGCGCCGGAACGACGTTATGAAGCGTCACGTCTCCGCCCGCCGCCGCCAGAGCCGAAAGATAGGTCGCCGCGGCGATGCGGTCGGGTAAGATAGCGTGTTCCGGGGACGAAGAAAGTCTCCCGCCCTCGATATGTATGACCGAGCTGCCGTCGCCCTCGACCCTGACGCCGCCCTTGCGCAGGAATGACGCGAGGTCTCCGATCTCCGGCTCGCGCGCGGCGTTGACGATGCGCGTGACGCCCGGGATGCCCGCGGCGGCCAGCATGATGTTCTCGGTCGCGCCCACGCTGGGGAAGGAGAGGTGGATCTCCGAAGGCTTTCCCTTTCCGCGGCAGACGATCCGTCCGCCCTCCTCCCCGACCTCGTAGCCCATGGCCGCGAGGGAGGAAAGATGCAGGTCGATCGGCCGCGGCCCCAGTTCGCAGCCTCCGGGTTGCCATTCACAAAATGTC
>JAKSPX010000283.1 GCA_024404415.1 Clostridia bacterium
GGTGCATCAGGATCTCGTTCTGGATGCAGCGGGAGGCGTAGGTCGCAAGCTTGATGTTCTTTTCGGGCCGGAAGGTGTTGATGGCCTTGATCAGCCCGATGGTGCCGATGGAGATCAGATCCTCCACCGGCGTGCCTGAGGTCTCGTATTTACGCGCGATGTAGACGACCAGCCGCAGGTTGTGCTCGATGAGCGTCCTTTTGGCCTCGTCGTCGTACCTTGAAAGGCAGTCGGCCTCCTCCTCGCGAGAAAGCGGCGGGGGGAGACTGTGGCCGCCGCCGACGTAATAGAGCCCGTCGGGGAAGGCGATGCCGAGCCTTAAAAAGAGCGCGTGCACCTTTGATACAAGCGAAAGGGAAGAAAATGCGTCACAGAGTCGCAAAAAGAGATCACCTCCTGAGATCATGGGGGCGCGATCACCCCTGAAAAACCGCCGTCGGGCGGGAATTCCCTCTCCGAAAAGGCCACCAGCGCGCGCTTTTCCGCCTGCCCTCCAAGTGTCAGCCGTTCGGCGCGGAAGGTGAGGAGCAGGGCGCTTCCCGCGGCGGTGGTCACCGGCAGAAGGCCGAAGGGCACACCGCTTTTCTCAAGCGCCATGACCGCGTCGGGCGGCGGGAGAGAGGAGAGAAGGAGAAAATCCGCCTCCGAAAATAACGGCCTTAAGGCCTCACGGGAGACCACCGGCACGGCGAGGCCGTTTGCGGGGTCGTAGACGCCCGCTCCCGTGTCAAATAGCAGCGGGAAGGAAACGTGCCGTCCCCCGTAAAAGACCTCACAGAGGCAGATCTCGCGCCCGCGGGCGGAAAGGAGGTTCTGAAAGAGGAGAGAGGCGAGAAAATAGACCCCCGCGGCGATGGCCGCTGCGGCGCGGAGCGAGGCCGGGACGAATACCACGCCGGAGTAGCCGATGGGGCTTGAGGCGTGGTAAAGAAGCGAGAGGGCGGTCACGATTCCGCCGAAGAGCAGGGAAAGCGCGATGAATAATGCCCAGAGGGAAAACACACGTCTGTGGAAGCCATAGGCGATGAGCGAAAAGAGAAGCGCGAAAAGGAGCTTGGCGGGGGCTATGTAAAAGGGTGCAAGCGAGGGGAGAAGGGCAAAAAGGGCGTAAAGTGAGGATAAAAAGGCGGCTGACCAGAGCCGGAAACGCGAAAGAGGGAGATGCAAAAGCCGGAACGAGGCGAGGTACAGGAAATAATTGATGACGGTATTGAGAAACACCGTTTCGTCCGCATAGAGTGAATAGACCATTCTGCCTCCTTTCACGGATAGCATACCACCATCCGCGCGCGCAATCGGTCGAAAGCGGGAACCCAAACGGGCAAGAAAAATGCACAAAAGAGGAGCTCAGAATTCAAAACTTTCAACAATTTTGTAATTTTGCATAATTTCCTCTTGACAAAGATTTGGACTTATGTCATAATGTCTACTGATGACGGGAAATTGCATTGAGAACTTTCCGCTGACCTTGCATAGAGAGGTTTTTGAATGGCATTTGGCATTGGAGAGGAAGAATACCGCTCCGCCGAAAACGATGAACTGATCAAGCTTGCGCAGAGCGCCGGGCCGGATGCGGCCGAGGCGGAAGCCGAGCTGGTCAGAAGATATCTTCCTTTGGTCCGCTCACTTTCACGCCCCCTGTATCTGTGGGGGTGGGAGAGCGAGGACTTTCTGCAGGAAGGTACGCTTGGTTTGATCAAGGCAATCCGCAGCTACGACAATGGCCGTTCCCCTTATTTCGGCGTTTACGCCCGCGCCTGCATCCTGCATGAGCTGGAAAAGGCGCTGGCCGCCAACACACGGAAGAAGGACATCCCGGGCGGGGAGCTCACCTCACTGGATGAGGCAGACGAAACGCTGGAGGATGTGACGCTCCCGGACGTGGACGAGGTCGTCATCTATAAGGACGAGGTCGAAAGACTGACCGGCCGCATCGTCAAAGCACTGTCGAAATTGGAAAGGCGCGTTCTGGAGGCTTATCTGGAAGGCATTTCCTTCGACGAAATGACCGTGAAATTGGGTGTCACCAAGAAAACGGTCAACAACGCCATGTACAGGATCCGGGTCAAATCCGAGCAGATCCGCGAGGCGGAAAACTAAGGCGTATACGGGAAAAGCCCGTTATGCAATATAACAAAATGCCCTTGGCAGAGCAACCCGCAGAAGACTAAGCCCGAAAGCGCAGCGATCATCGGGTGAGACCGTAAGGGGCACCAAAAAGAGAGAGGTTTACCAAATGTACCAGGACAAGACACTCAAGTGCAAAGAATGTGGCGCCGAATTCGTTTTCACCGCCGGTGAACAGGAATTCTACGCTGAGCGCGGCTTCCAGAACGAGCCCCAGAGATGCAAGAACTGCAGAGCTGCCCGCAAGACCGCTGCCCGCGGCCCCCGCGAGTACTCCACTGCCCCCTGCGCCGCCTGCGGCAAGGAAGCGAAGGTTCCCTTCGAGCCCAAGACTGATCGCCCGGTTTACTGCAGCGAATGCTTTGCTAAGATGAAGGAGCAGGGCTAATTTCCCTCAACTGAATTGATGCAAAAGGAGCCCCACGTCCGCGTGGGGCTTTTCTCATACGCAAAGGAGTGCTGATAGATGATAAAACCTCTTTCCAGAGAAGAAGTCCGCCGCGTCGTCCACGGCGAAGGCAACGCCCCGCGCGTCCCCATCGCCCTGCATTTCTGGACGCACCCGAATGAATTTTCAGATCCCGCCGCCGTCCATCAGATCATCGACAAATACCCCGAGGACGTGCAGATCATCCCGGTCGCCATCCCCGGCAAGGAGCCCATCGACCCCAATTACCCCGACTATGTCTGGGTAAAAAAGGGAAAGGTGGATGAAAGCCGCGCCTTTGATGACCGCGCCGTCATCGACGATTGGGGGAAACTGGATGAGATCCTCGAAAATTTCCCGACCGCCGAGGATTATCCCGACCTTCTCCGCGCCGACAAGCCCGATGACGGGCGTTACCGCATCCTCCATTGGTGG
>JAKSPX010000284.1 GCA_024404415.1 Clostridia bacterium
CGAGAGCATGAGCTCTCTTGCGTTGGGGGAGATGTTTTTGGTGATGTAGTCGATGAGGTCCTTCATGGTTTCCCGCTTGGTAAAGCCGTTGGCGGGGCAGGGGGACGCGACCACGGGCAGCTCCAGCTCTTTGGCAAGGTGGATGATGTGCTTTTCACTTGCATACACCATGGGGCGGATCTGCGTGATGCCGCTTCTGGAAAGGTAGGTCTTGGGGTGGAAGGTGTGGAATCTTCCCTCGTACAGAAGAGACATGAACAGCGTTTCGAGGGCGTCATCCCTGTGATGCCCCAGCGCCAGCTTGTTGGCACCGAGCTCCTTGCACAGATCGGTGAGGGCGCCTCTTCGCATCTTGGCGCACAGGGCACAGGGATTTTCCTCCTTGCGCTCATCGAAAATGACGCGGGAGATCTCCGTCATCTTGACCGTGTAGGGCACATCCAGCGAATCGCACAGGCGGCGGATGGGATCAAGATCGAAGGGCTCGCGGCCCAAATGCAGGGTCGCTGCCACAAGCTCATATTTGTTGGGACAGAACTTCCGGTACAGGGCGAGGGCGTACAAAAGCACCAGCGAATCCTTGCCGCCGGAGACGCCGACACAGACGCGGTCGCCCGCGTCGATGAGATGGAAATCCTTGTCCGCCTTGCGGATGCAGCCCAGTAATTCTTTCATAATACCTCGTCAGATCATCGCGGCGAACGCGACCAGAATGAGCAGAGAGCAGACGTCCACGATGGTGGTGATGAGCGGAGCGGCCATGAGGGCGGGATCGAGCTTCAGTTTCTTGGCAAGCAGCGGCAGTGTGCAGCCGATGGACTTGGAGAGAATGACCGTGCAGATCATGGCGCAGGAGATGATGGCGGCCTCGGCGACTTCACGGGAGAAGACGAACTTCTGAATGCCGAAGCTGAGGAGCGCCAGTACAAAGCTCACGATGAGGGAAACGCGGAATTCCTTCCACAGGATGCGCAGGGCATCGGAGGGAGAAATCTCACCGAGTGCCAGACCGCGGATGGCAAGGGTGGAAGACTGGCTTCCGCAGTTGCCGCCGGTGCCCATCAGCATGGGAATGCAGGCGGCGAAAGCGATGGAGAGATGCGCCTCGAAGTTTTCGATGATGGTCTCGGTAAGAATGCTGGAAATCATCATGAACAGCAGCCACGGCAGGCGGTTTTTCGCCAGCGTGAAGGGGCCGGTCTTGATGTACTCGTCCTCGGATGGCAGCAGAGCGTTCATCTTTTCGATGTCCTCGGTGGCCTCTTCCTGCAGAACGTCCATGATATCGTCCGCGGTCACGATACCGACCATGCGGCCTTCTTTATCCACGATGGGAACGCTCATCAGGTCGTATTTGCGCACCAGTTCCGCAACGGCTTCCTGGTCATCCAGAGTACCCGCGCAGAGGAAGGTGGGGTTCATAAGCGTTTCCACTTTCGTGTCTTCATCCGCTAAAATGAGCTTGCGCAGGGGAAGCGTACCGATGAGACGTCGGCCGGGATCCAGAATATACAGCGTGTATACGGTCTCTTTGTCGACGCTATGGACTTTCAGATACTTGAGCGCTTCGCCCACCGTGACGCCCTCGTGGAATTCGCAGAATTCCGGCGTCATGATGGAACCGGCGCTGTTTTCGGGATAGGAAAGGAAGCGGTTGATGGTTTTGCGCTGTTCCTCGTTGACGTTGTTCAGCACGCGCCGCACGAGATTGGCGGGCAGTTCCTCAAGCAGGTCTACCGCGTCATCCACGAACATGTCACTGATGAGGGAAGCGGTTTCCGTATCGCCGATGGATTCCATCAGCTTCTGCTGCTGCTCATCCGACATATAGGCAAAAACGTCCGCCGAAATGTCCTTGGATAGCAGGCGGTACAAGCGCAGCATGCGGTCCGTTTCGCGCGTATCCATATACTCCGCGATGTCCACGGGGTTCATCATCATGAGCGCGCCGCGGAGCTCGCCGATTTTTTCCTGAGACAAAAGCCGTTCCAGCAGCTCGGCCGCCTTGATATTGTCCATAAGGTATGCCTCCTTATTTCAGGATGGCGCTTGCCAGCGCGAAGAGGATGAGAAGAGAGCCGGTATCCGAAATGGTGGTGATGAGCGGGACCGCGGTCAGGGCAGGGTCCAGCTTCACGGCCTTGGCGGCTAAAGGCAGCAAACCGCCGATGATCTTGGCAAAGATGACCGCGCACACCATGGCGGCGGAAATGACCAAAGACATGTTGAGGGCGGCTCCGAAGAGGAAATGCTGTATGAGGAAGCAGAAAAACGCCAGTACCGCGGCAACGGTGAGGGAGACGCGGGTCTCCTTCCAAAGCACGGTGAATACATCCGAGGGGGAGAGCTCGCCGGTCGCAAGACCGCGGACCACCAGAGTCGACGCCTGCTGACCGCAGTTGCCGCAGGTGTCCATGATCATGGGGATGCAGGCGGCAAGGGCGATGCCCGCGCCTTCAAAGCCCGTGATGAGGCCGTTATAGTGGTTGATGATGAGACCGGTCAGAATGGACGCGGTCAGCATGATCATGAGCCACGGCAGGCGGTTCTTGACCAGTGTCAGTACGCCGGATTTGATGTAGGTGTCCTCGCTGGGCGTCAGAGCGCTCATCTTTTCGATGTCCTCGGTGGCCTCGTCCTGCATGACGTCCATTACGTCATCGGCGGTCACGATGCCAACGAGCCGCCCTTCCTTGTCGGTGACGGGCACGGCGAGCAGGTGATACTTGCGCACGGTTTCGGCGACCAGTTCCTGATCGTCGTTCGTGGTAACGCATACGCGGCCGGCATCGGTGAGCGCGGCCACGGGCATGTCGTCGGCCGCCATGATGAGGCGGCTGAGCGAGAGGGAACCCTTGAGGCGGCCTTCTTCGTCCACCACATAAAGGGTGTTGACTGTTTCTTTATCAAGACCCGTGGAGCGGATCTCCTGCATCGCACGGGTAACGGTAAAGGACATGGGGAATGCGC
>JAKSPX010000285.1 GCA_024404415.1 Clostridia bacterium
CGGTCAACGGCGTCATGCCGCACTTCGCCTACCGCAAGACCGAGGAGCTCTTCGCCTATCTGATCGACCGGCGCGGCGCAAGCGTGAGCTACGGCGAGATCTCATCCATCCTGTGGGAGGACGAGACCCACATCCATTACCTGAAAAGGATCCGCTCAGACCTCCTTGCCGCCTTCAAAGCCCTCGGTCTCCCCGACGCCATCATCGCGCAGAAGGCGTCCCTCTCGGTGGATCTCAAATACGTGAGCTGCGACTACATCGACTACATGAATCACGTCCCCGGCAGCGAGAAGAGCTTCCGCGGCGAATACATGAAGCAGTATTCCTGGGCGGAGGAAACGCTCGGGTATCTGCTCGGAAATTTTGTTCTCTGATCGAACGGAACACATAGAGATATCCCGCCAAAAAGGATCTTGCACCCTTTTGGCGGGATTCTTATTTTATTAAAGCGGATTGCCACGACCATCCTGCGGGATGGTCTCGCAATGACATAGGAGGTACATTGTGCTCGCACCGTCCTCCGAAAACCGAAAACTCGCTTCTGCCAAACCGCCCTTACGCCGCAGTCGCTTTCTTCTTCCTGAATTTTGAAACGAGCATCCCGCCCGCGAAGCCCAGAGCCGCACCCGCAAGGGCGATGATAGCCAGAACGCCGCCGGTGACCGCACTGCCGGTGAGGACCGATTCATCGTGGGCAAAAAGCATGAAGGTGCCGTCCGCCTCATCCTCTGCGCCGGTGTAGAGCTCATTGGTCAGGGCGAGCGCCGCTTTCTCGTTGAAGAGATGGACGAATGCAAGATCCGCGTTGACGTTCTTCCTGCCGTAGACGACCTGAAGATCATCCTCCATGATCGGCTTCCCGGCCGCGGCGTCGTCGGTGACGTAAAGCACCAGCCAGCCGATCTCCTTATTGCCCTCGTGGTTATTCACGTCGGCAGCTTCGCCGTTGAGATCCTTCACCGTTTTATAGTAGACATATTCCTCGCCGTATTCGGTCTCAAGCGCGGTCATGAGGTGGTGCGGGATATCCTCCTCGACCGGTACCGTTCGGTTATAGTAATCGACAAGGGTCTCAATGTCGCGCACGACGTTGACGATCAGCAGAATGAAGGAGACGCCCATCACAATGCCGCTGGCCCACATGGAGCGGATGTTGTTGGTCATGAAATCGCTGTACTGGCTCTCGATCTCAAAAGGATCCGCCTGCTCGGAATAGATGCGTTCGGCCTCATCCTGCGCCGCCTCGCTCCAGTCGCTGTTGCCTTTGATCTGATCCATTTCGCCGAAGATCTCGTCGGTTTTCGCCTCGCGGGCGTTGAATTCGCTTCTCAGGCTGTGCGCCTTGCTCATGAGCGACGAAAAGACCGAGGTCGAGGTGCTAAAGGTGACCAGCATGGAGCCCGTGAACGCCCAGCGGACGATGTTGTCGGTGTTCCAATAACCGTTCCAATCGGAGATATGCGCGATCTTGGAAAGCCAGCTTTCGCCGGTCTGCAGCTCACACTCCACCGCGGCACTGGTGAAGGCCACGCCTTCCTCATAAATGCTGCGGTCGACATTCTGATAGATGGAGATCGCGCCGACCGACTTGGTGCGGTTTTCTGCCTCCGAGACCGCTTCCTCCGCCTTTTCCTCACCCTCCTCGAGGTCGAGGAAGCCGCCGATGAGCGTATTGCGGAGTCCGATGATCTTGAGCTGGGCTCTCTGTCCCTCGCTCATAGCATCGACCAGCGGGTAGATCTCCTCCTTCTCCACCTCGCCGACCGGGCGCTTGAAGAAATCCAACAGCGTTCCGTCGCCGTATTCCGCCTCGGAAAGCATGCCGTAAAGGCTGACGGCTATGGCCTTCTCGGTCTCGGACATGGCTTCGTTGACGTCGGCGATGGTTTCGACCAGCTCTTTGCCCTCGGCGCTGATGTTCCCCGTGTTCAGATTATAGTCGGTCTCCATTGCGCCTTCCTTCACGTCGACAAAGGCGCCGTCCTCATCCACGGTGACGAGCGTCGACTCGACGCCGCAGAGATACTGATTAAAATTGTTCCATTCCCGGATGACCGCGTCGGCTGTGTCGCCGTACTTGGCCGCAATGGTTCTTTTCGCTTCGGCGCGCGTGAGGGCAAAATGCGCGTAATTATCTTCCAGGCCGCCCGGGCCGAGGTCGGTGAGGCGCTTGACCATGGTGGATTCTTCCGCGTCCGCGCCCATGGCGATGTTGGTCATCATGGAGAGCACGATCTCGGCGTTGGCCTGCATGAGGGTATTCGTCATCTCTTTTTCCGAAGAGGCGGAGTAATCATAATCCACGAAATAGTCGCCCATCCGCTCGCCGGTGTCGTCGTTTACATAGCCGTTCAGCGTTTCATAAACGGCAAGCGCCGTCGGCACGCCTGAATCGTAGTTGGTCTGGAATTCTTCCAGCGACGGCAGGAAGTTTTCGATGGTTTCGGTGATCTCTTCCCGGTAGGCCTCCATGATGGCTTCGTAGTCGCCGTAGCTATACTTACCCTGCATGTTCATGGCCGCGATATCGGTGATGGCCTTCGTGGGATCCTCCGTGGTCTTGTAGCCGAGGAACACTCCGGTCGGCAGCGTCCGGTTCAGGTTGCCCTTGACCGCCTGATAACCGCTTTTTTCCAGTTCACTCTTCGCTTCGTTGTAGGTCGATGCCTCTGTCACGACCAGTTCCTTAATGTACTTCCGCCTGTTGTATCTGACCTGATTGGCCGCCAAGCACTGCACCGGGATCTGAAAGAACATGACGATGGTCAGGAGAAGTGCGATCCATTTGTATGTCTTTTTCATTTCTGTTCTCCGCCTTTATCCGACTTGATCGAACGATGTATTTTTCTTTTTGTGTTTTTTTCCGAGGAGCATCCCACCCGCAAAGCCCAGAGCCGCGCCCGCAAGGGCGACGATGGCTATCACGCCGCCGGTGACCGCGCTCCCGGCGAGGGAGGCGT
>JAKSPX010000286.1 GCA_024404415.1 Clostridia bacterium
GCGTGTGCGGGTCGCTTTTTTCATCCACACCTCCGTGGTTTACAGCTTTTTGTGCGCCATGTAGTAGTATATGCAGACCGAATAGCCCGATGCGCCGTAGAGCTTATCGAGGCCGGAATAGGTGTAGCCGAGGTAGGCACTCTTCATGCCGTGCTCTTTGAGGTAGCCGGTGCCGAGCATGACCATCGTGGTCGCGATGTGCCGCCCGCGGAAGTCCTTCTTCCTCCGAGCCCTCTTCCACCATCAGAACGCCGACCACCTTGCCTTCGGCCTCGGCAAGCAAAACGTGCTGATCCTCGGAGGTATAGAGGTATTCGTTCTGATAATATTTCGTGAAAGGCGGCTTTGCGTCGTCGGTGCAGGCCGTGATGGCCTCCAGGTCGTCTGACCCTGCAAAACGGTAATGAACACCATTCAGGCTTTCCCCGATCTGAATGGGCGGGATGACGTAATCCTCCCAATCCAGACGCATATCAAAGATGTTCGCGTCCTCTTCCGCGTGATAATACCCGCGCTTTTCAAAAAAGTGCGCCGCGTTATCATCCATGCCCGGATAGATCTTCACCGAGCGGAGGTTTTCTTTGAAGACCATCTTTCCGGTCGGGACGCCGGGCGTGAGATAATCCTCCCCCACGCCGACGGTGATCTCATCATACCCCGCCGCTTTCACAAGCTTTTCCGCCTCGGATAAAAGCGCGCTTCCGATGCCTTTCCCGCGGGATTCTTCATTTACCGCGAGCATCACGACGTTGTTTTTGTGTAAAACGAGTACGCCCTCAAGCTTTCCGTCCTCGCGCTTTTCCAGAACGGTATCGGCCGGATCGGAAAGGATCCTTCTCGCCGTTGCCTCTTCTCTTACCGTAAAAGGAAAATTGCGGCGGAACATCGCGTAATATTCTTCTCTCATGAAAGCGCCCCCCTTTGGTCTTCTTTGGTCATTTTAGCAGAAACGAACAAAAATTACAAGCATTCTTTCGTACCCCTCCGCCCTTTCCGAAGGCTTGTACTGTGGACGGCTTTGTGATAAAATAAAAACAAATGACGAAAAGGAAGGTTATATATGCAGATATCCGAACGTCTCAACGCTCTGCGCGGCCAGATGGCTGTGCGCGGCATTACGGTCTACGTTGTCCCCACCGCCGATTTTCATGAATCCGAATATGTCGGCGAGCATTTCAAGGCAAGAAAATTCATCACCGGCTTCACCGGTTCCGCCGGTACCGCCGTCATCACCATGGATCACGCCGGTCTCTGGACCGACGCGCGTTATTTCCTGCAGGCGGAGCGTCAGCTTGAAGGCAGCGGCGTGACGCTTTATAAGATGGCCGAAGAGGGCGTGCCCACCGTGCGCGAATTCGTGGAAAACGCGCTCACCTCCGGCGGCAAGCTCGCATTTGACGGCCGCGTGGTCAACAGCGCTCTCGGCAAGGCATTTTCGGAGATCGCGTCGAAAAAAGGAGCCGAGATCTCCATGGACGAGGACCTCATCGACCTCATCTGGGACGACCGTCCTCCCCTTTCCGCCGAGCCGGTCTGGGTCCTGCCTCTTTCCGCCTCCGGCAAGGCTTCGGAAGAGAAGATCGCCGACCTCCGCCGCGTCATGCGTGAAAAAGGCGCGTCTACCCATCTCCTCACCTCGCTATACGACATCGCGTGGTTATTGAATGTCCGCGGCGGTGACGTTGAAAACGTCCCGGTCGTATTATCTTACCTCATGATCAACGACAAGGACTGCTTCTGGTTTGTCAATGAAGCCGTCCTCTCGCACGAGGTGAAGGAGTATATCGCCTCCATCGGCGTGACCGTGCGCCCCTACGACGATTTCTACGCCGCCATCGCCTCCCTTTCGGCGGGCGAAAAGGTGCTTCTCGACAAAGGTACGGTCAACACCCGCGCACTCGGCTCCATTCCTTCGGGTGTGGAGGTCATCGACGCGCCCAACCCGACCGTCCTGATGAAATCCATCAAGAATGCCGTCGAAATGGCCAACACCCGTGTCGCTCACATCAAGGACGCGGTCGCCATGACGAAATTCATGATCTGGCTCAAGACCAACATCGGCAAGATCCCCATGACTGAGATCTCCGTTTCCGACAAGCTGGAGGCCCTGAGACGGGAAAACGAAGGCTTCCTCGACCTGAGCTTCGGCACCATCAGCGGCTACGCTCACCACGGCGCCATCGTGCACTACGGCCCGACGCCCGAAAGCGACATCCCGCTCAAGCCCGAAGGGCTCCTCCTCGTCGACTCCGGCGCGCATTATCTCGAGGGCACCACCGACATCACCCGCACCTTCGCCCTCGGTCCCGTGACCGACGAGATGAAGAAGGACTTCACCCGCGTCCTCATCTCCAACCTCACGCTCGCCAACGCCCGCTTCCTCTACGGCTGCAGCGGTATGAACCTCGATATCCTCGCCCGCGAACCGCTCTGGGAAGTCAACGCCGATTTCAAACACGGTACCGGCCACGGCGTCGGCCACATTCTGAGCGTACACGAAGGCCCCAACGGTTTCCGCTGGCGCAAGACCCCCGACCGCAGCGAGGGAAGCACCCTTGAGGAAGGCATGATCACCACCGACGAGCCGGGCATCTACATCGAAGGCAAGTACGGCATCCGCACCGAAAACGAGCTTCTCTGCCGCAAGGGCGTGAAGAACGAGTACGGCCAGTTCATGTATTTTGAGCAGCTCACCTTCGTCCCCATCGACCTCGACGCGGTGGCCGTCGATATGCTGACCTACATCGACATAAAGCGCCTCAACGACTACCACGCCGCGGTCTACGACACCGTCTCTCCCTACCTCACCGATGAGGAAAAGGAAATCCTCAAAACCTTCACCCGCGCCATCTGAGTATAACGACAACAAAAAGGGCTGTCGCAAAATGCACACTACCCTGTCATTCCGAGCCAGCGCCGCAGCGTTGGCTGTGGGTACAAACCAGTTTGC
>JAKSPX010000287.1 GCA_024404415.1 Clostridia bacterium
TCTTTTGTTGTTTTTGAGATACGGCGAGACCCGAGATCTGCACCATTTCCGAAGAAACCAACGAATAACCGAAAGACGCTGCCCGCCGATCCTCGTCGGCGGGCAGAAAAAAAGAACGCGGAGGCAGATAAACTGTTTCCGCGTCTTTTCGTCTTATTCATTTGTGGTCCGGGTGAACCCGAATCAATTACCCACGAACGACCTTGTCAGAACGGAGGCATCTAGTACAGACGTATTTGTGGCAGGGAGTTCCGTTTTCGTCAATAACCTTCACGCGTCTGATATTCGGCTTCCAGGTTCTGTTCGTTCTAATGTGGGAGTGTGATAATTTGATGCCGAAAGTTACGCCCTTTCCGCAAATTTCACATTTCGCCATTTCAGCACCTCCTTCTTTTGTCGACCCGGCTATTATAACAGATATAAAGTAAAAAAGCAAGAGGAAAAAAGAGAAATTTTCGCCCAATTTCAAACATTTTTTGCCGTCCCTTTTTGTCAGGCCAAAAGCCCTTGCGCTTCTTTCCTCATTCTGATAGAATATATAGTATATCAAAATCGCCGGGAAAGAAGGGGCTGTCCGATGAAATATACCGCTTTGAGAAAAGAACTGCGCGCCTTTTATGACGCTTTGGAGGAAAAAGCCTACCGTTTCAACGAGGTCTGCTCCGCTCTCCTGGAAAAATCCGTCACGGAGGATATGCCCGCGGCGCGCCAGAAGGCCATTCTCTACGAGGTCATCGCCCAAGAGGCAGAACCGGCAGTATTCCGCAACTCTTCTTTTTACTATGAACCCGCGACCATGAGCGCCACCACCCAGGGCGAAGGGGAAAACAGTCGCGCACCGCTGGCCGAGCTGCATCCCGGCGGCTGGCTCTACCGCCGCAACCGTCATAAATTCGTGGACGCGGACCCGGTGCTCTTTGAAAATTCCCGTGTGCCCTTTTACTCCTGGTGCGGCGAGTACGGCGACTTCCGCTACCATTTCACCTTCAATATCAAGCCCGTC
The DNA here is from genome assembly GCA_024404415.1 of Clostridia bacterium. Classification (GTDB taxonomy): domain Bacteria; phylum Bacillota; class Clostridia; order Oscillospirales; family QAMX01; genus RUG11797. The sequence continues at coordinate 1,004 of JAKSPX010000287.1, forward strand.
CTCTCCTCCGGCCTCCGTTCGCTTTATGAAAAAGCCGAAGCGGCTCTTCAAACGCCCTGCACCGACCAGGAGCGCATCTATCTGGAGAGCACCCTTTCCGGGCTCCTCTCGATGAAAAAGCTGATCAGAAAATTCGCCGCTGCGGCCGACAAGGCGCTTCTCTCTGCCGAAAGCGACGAGGAAAAGACGCGCCTTTCCCGCATCAGCAAGACCGCGCGCCGTGTGCCGTGGGAGGCTCCCGCGACATTTTATGAAGCGCTCAACACCATCGCCTTGATCGGCAAGCTGATCGGCGCCATGGAAGGCGTGAACAACACCGACATGGGCCGCCTCGACCTTCTGCTCCTGCCCTTCTACGAAAACGACCTCAAAGAAGGCCGCATCACGCCGGAGGAAGCGCAGGATCTCATCACCGAATTTTTGCTTTTGTGGGAATGCCATTTCGACATGGACAAAAAGCACGAGGGCACCCACAACTTCGAGACCATGGTCTATACCCTCGGTGGATGCGATGAAAGCGGGGCGCCTGTTTTCAATGACCTGACGCGGATGTTCCTCCGCGCCCATCAGGCGGAGAAACTGATCTTCCCCAAGCGCAAGTGCCGCTATTCCGACGCCTCCCCTAAGGAATACCTCGATATGGTCAATTCCGAGATCCTTTCGGGTTCGACGACCGTCCTCTACCTCAACGACAACGCCCTCATCCCCGCCTTTGAAAAGCTCGGCTTCCCGACGGAGATCGCCCGCGATTACACGGTGCTCGGTTGCTGGGAACCGGTGCTCGCCGGGGCGACCAATGAGCACTGCGGCTACGTCAACCTCATCAAAATTTTAGAATCCTCGGTCTACAAGGACTGGGTCCACCCCGAGATCGTTCTTTCTCCGCTGGACGGAGCGAAGGATTTCGAAGAGGTCTATTCCCTGACCCTTCAGAATCTCCTCACCGTTCTCCGCCACAAGTGCCATGCGGCCTACGAAGGACGCAAGATCTGGCCGGAGGTCGACCCCATGCTCCTGATCTCCTCCGCGTTGGACGACTGCATCGAAACCAAGCGCGATTACACCGCGGGCGGCGCGCGCTACAAAGTTGACGAGCTGGTCTGCGCGGGCCTTGTCAACGTGGTGAATTCGCTTCTGGTCATCAGGGAGCTCTGCTTTGAAAAGAAAACTGTAACACTTGAAAAGCTTCTCGGTGCGGTCAGAGCCAACTGGGAAAACGCCGAAGGGTTACGGCAAGAGGCGTTGAAATGCCGTTTCTGGGGCGACGAAAGCGAGGAAAGCGGCAAATTGATGGCGCGCATCCTGCACGATCTCTACGAAGGCACCCGCGACTTCCCGGTTTTATACGGCGGCAGGATCTCGCTTGGGTACATGCTCTACCTTGAATTATACAACTGGGCAAAGTCGCTCCGCGCCACCCCCGACGGGCGGCACACCGGCGATTTCTTCGAGCGCGGCCTCACGCCTTCCATCCTCCACAAGATCAAAAGCGTCACCTCGGTGGTCAACAGCATGCGCTATGTCGATCCCTCCGAGATCGGCGCGGACAGCGTGGTCAACGTCACCCTCTCCCTGAAATCCCGCGACGCCGACGCCTTCGAGGCGTTTATGCGCGCCTCCGCCCTCACCGGCATTCAGGCTTTCCAGGTGAACTGCGTCACCCGCGAGGAGTTGCTCGCGGCGCGCGAGACCCCTGAGAAGTTCCGCGACCTCGTTGTGCGCGTCTGCGGCTACTCCGCGAAGTTCGTCACGCTCTCCGACGAGGTGCAGAACGAATTCCTGCAGAGGAACTTCATGGAGGCGTAAACGCCGTTATTTTTCCTTTTTTATATTTTCAAAATTTCCTCTTGACAAAACCTGCCGGATGTGGTATAGTATCATCTGTTAGCGACGCGGATGTAGCTCATCTGGTAGAGCGCCACCTTGCCAAGGTGGAGGTAGCGAGT
>JAKSPX010000288.1 GCA_024404415.1 Clostridia bacterium
TTTACAACCGCTCCTTCCACATCACCCTGGCCGGCCTGCCGCTCTTCATCGCGGCCATCATTTTCAGCCTGCAGACCGATCTTCTCATCACCCTCGGCACCATCGGGGCGCTGGCCATCCTGCGTTTCCGCACGGCGGTGAAGGACCCGGTGGACATGCTCTACCTCATGTGGTCGGTCTTCAACGGCATCGCCGCGGGCTGTCAGCTCTTTGAACTGGCCGTTCTGACCTCGCTTGCCGCGACGGTGCTGCTCCTCGTTCTGGAGCTTCTGCCGCTCGGGAAAGCGCCCTACGTCCTTTTATTCCGCACCACGGCGGAGGAGCTTCCGGAGGTTTTGGAGACGATCAGGCAGAACACGCGGAAGAGCCGGGTAAAGAGCCGCAATTTCACCTCCAAGGGCGTGGACTGCGTCGTGGAATGTACCCTCAAGGACCCCGAAAAGCTCACCGAAGCGCTGGATACCCTCGGCAAGACCGCGCATTTCTCGCTGGTCGCCTATGACCACGACGACATCCTCTGAAAACCATGAAATCCGATCTCTGGAAATGCGCCCTCCTTGCGCTCTCGCTTTTGGCTCTCCTTCTGCTCCTCGTTTTGCCGGGAAGAGGGCTTGAAAGGCTCATGAAGAGCGGGGAGGAGCTGGATGCGCTCCTTGCCGGAAAAGAGGAGAGCGGCGAGCCTTTGACCTGCGCGCTCTTTTTGGATGACTGCCGGGTGGTCTGGGATCAGGCGGCGGGGAGAGCCTACGCGGTCTTTTCCGGGAAGGCTTCCCCAAAAGTGCATATAGAGGATAACGATCTCCGCGTCGCCTTTGAAAAAGCGGCGGTGGACGAGGGTTTTGTCGCGGAAAACCGCGCCCTTTCGCTCTGTGTTTATAATGACGACGCATATTCCCGCTGGGAATTGTATTTCACGACCCTCCCGCTCATTTCCATCACGACGGACGGGACCCCCATCGAAAAGGAAACCGATTCCGAGGTCTCCTTCCGCCTGATCGGCGGCGAAACGGGGGAAGTCACCTCGAAGGGACTCATGCACGTCCGCGGCGCGACCTCCGCCGGATGGCCCAAGAAAGGGTATAAGCTCACGCTTTCCAAGGATTCGCTCGGCGGGAACGCGCGCGACGACGACCGCCCGCTCCTCGGGATGCGCGAGGACGAGGACTGGATCCTATACGCGGCCTATAACGATCAGGAAAAGGTCAGAAATGTCTTTTCCACGGCGCTCTGGAAGAATGCCGCCGAGGAAAATAACGCCTTCCACGTCACCAATGCCAACGAATTCCGCTACGTCGAGCTCTTCCTCGACGGGGCGTATCAGGGCCTTTATGCGCTCGGAAGCCCGATAGACAAAAAGTCGGTCGGCCTCCGGGAAGGGGAATACCTCTATAAATCCATCGGCCGCGTGGCCGGGACCTATCAGGAAAGCGAGGAGGCCTACCTCAATTTTGAGGTCAAAGGCGGCGACACGGAAAAAAGCGAGACATGGGAAGCACTGTTTGCCTACTTCGGAAAGATCGGTCGGCAGGATCCGACCCTGAACGGGGAGCTTGATCATGATTCCCTTGTGGATTATCTCCTCTTCGGCGAGCTGATCGCCGGGGCGGACAACACCTATAAAAACATCTATATCACGGCCAGAGAGGCGGGAAATGCTGTAATATATCTCTTCGCGCCGTGGGATTTTGACTATTCCTGGGGCAATATCTGGGTCGACGATCATGCAAAATTGAGTACCGGGGTCTACGAAAGGACGCCAGACGACGAGATCCGCTACCTCAATACCGATATCGCGCGGTATGTGGCGGCCAACGACCCGGATTTCCTCAGGTCGTATAAGGAGCGCTACGCATCCCTCCGCCGCGGCGCGTGGTCGGATGAGGCGGTCGGAAAGTTAATAGATCAATACGAAAAGGAGATCTTCTCCTCCGGTGCCTTCCTCCGCGACGCGGAGCGCTGGCCCGATTCCTTCCACTCCGCCCCCGAAAAAGGCCTTGCGGATTTCCGCGCCTACGTCTTTTCGCGCCTTTCCTGGATGGATCAGTACGTCGAAAACAGAAAGTAATATAGAAACTCCCTCTGCTTCCGCGGCAGAGGGATTTTTGCGCGATCACGCGTCATGTAGGAAGGCTCCCCTTGCAAGCAAGGGGAGCTGTCAAAACCTTCGGTTTTGACTGAGGGGATACCCTGCAAGCGGGATTCTGCGCAGAAGTAACATCTTCATGATCGCACTACACCGTAGGTGTGATCTGTGATCGCCCGCACTTGTCGGCGCAAATCCCGGCTAAACGGTCGACTCGTGAGTCGACCCTACAAGGAGCTTGTGTGAATGAAATCCGCTTCACGGATGAAATCATTGCATGATGAAATCCTCCTTACGTCGGATGAAATCCGTCTTCGACGGATTATGTTTACGCACCATCCCGTAGGGCGCGATGCCCACATCGCGCCGTCTTTTTCGGCGCACGTCCCGGTCAAACGGAACGCCGAGGACGGCGTTCCCTACTTAATGAAATCCGCTTCGCGGATGAAATCCTCCTTCTGTCGGATGAAATCCTCCTTCTGTCGGATGAAATCCGCCTTCGGCGGATTATGCCATCGCCCGCGTCAATTCGTCCCGCAGGCGGCGGACGATGCGTTTTTCGAGGCGGGAGATGTAGCTCTGGGAGATGCCGAGCTTGTCGGCGACCTCCTTCTGGGTCAATTCCCGCCTGCCGCCGAGGCCGAAGCGCATGGAAATGATCTCCCTTTCGCGCTCCGGGAGCCGCCGGACGGCCTCGTAGAGAAGATCCCTTTCGGCCTTATCCTCCACGGGGCGCACCGCGTCATCCTCGTCGGTGCCGAGTACGTCGGAAAGCAGCAGCTCGTTCCCGTCCCAGTCGACGTTTAACGGCTCGTCGATGGAGACCTCGCCTTTCAGGGGCGAGATCTTCCGAAGGTGC
>JAKSPX010000289.1 GCA_024404415.1 Clostridia bacterium
GATGAATACGTCCGCCTTGTGAAAGAAGAATTTCCGGATGTTGAGATCGTGAAGCCGGTCTTTGATCCCTGCATCGGCGGCATGGTCTGGAGAGCTATCGAAAGAGGCATGAAAAAAGAGGAATACTGGCCGCTGCTGCTTCAGAACTGCGGCGCATTCCGCTATTGAAAGGGAATACATAGTCAATATGGACGCTATTGAGAGATATTTCCGTGCGGCGGCGGAGATCGCTGAAAAAGCTTATCAGAGCCAGAAAAATGCCATGGAAGCGGCCTCGGAGATGATCGCCGACGCCACCGCGAAGAAAAAGAATGTCTTTGCCTTCGGCGCGAGCCACGCGGGCCTCATCACGCTGGAGCTTTTTTACCGCACAGGAGGACTGGTCACCATCAATCCCATCCGCGCGCCGGGCATGATGCTCGACATGACTCCCATCACCTCCACCAGTCAGCTTGAACGCCTTGAAGGCTACGGCAAACTCATTCTGGACGGCACCAAGCTCGGTGAGGGTGACGTCATCATCATCCACTCGGTCTCCGGGCGCAATGCGGTCGCCATCGACATGGCTGCTGCCGCGAGAGAGAAGGGCGCAAAGGTCATCGTCCTGACCAATCTCAACACCTCCCGCGCCGTTGCCTCCCGCCACAGCACCGGGAAAAAGCTCTATGACTTCGCTGACGTTTTGATCGACAACTGCGGCGACAAGGGCGACGCCTCGGTCGAGGTCGCGGGCGTTCCCGAAAAGTGCGGCCCCACCTCCACAGTCATCGGCGCCATGATCTTAAACGCCGTGGTCGTGCGCTCAGTCGAGCTTCTGACCGAGCGCGGCATTGAGCCGCCGGTCTTCATCAGCGCCAACATCGACGGGGGAGACGAACACAACGCACGCATTCTGGAAGAGTACAAAGACAATATTTTTTATATGTAAGAAAGGATGAAAACCCATGTTACTCGACAAGTACAACGAACACGTAGACGCTCTGATCAGTAAGGTCAGAACCACCCAGCGCGAGAACATCATCAAGGCGGGCAAAATGATCGCCGAAGCCGTCAAGGACGGCGCCTGTGTCCACATCCACGACACGGGCCATATCATTGACAGCGAACTCATCTTCCGCGGCGGCGGCTTCCTGATGTACAAGCAGTTCAAGTATCGTCTTGAGGTCATCGACCCGGTCAGAAAGCGCGACCGTTCCGACCTCGACACCTCCATGGCGGGTCTTGCCGAGTACGCCATCAAGGCCTCCGGCGCGCGCCCGGGCGACGTGATGATCCTCGGCTCGGTCTCCGGCAGAAACGTCCCGGTGGTCGACCTCGCCATTGCCGCGAAGAAGTTCGGCATGAAGATCATCGTCGTCACCTCCATGAGCTACACCACTCAGGTCAAGTCGGATCACCCGTCGGGCCTCCGCCTCTTTGAGCTTGCCGACATCGTGCTGGATAACTGCGCTCCGGCAGCCGAAGCCATGATGGAAGTCGACGGCATCGAAGCGAGAATGTGCGCCGCCTCCGGCATCGCCGCGACCCTGATCCTCTGGTCGGTCACCTGCGTGGCGGCCGAAGAGCTTTTGGCCATGGGCATCACCCCGTCGGTCCTCAAGAGCGCCAACTTCCCCGGCGGCAACGAATACAACAAGGAACTCATTGAGCGCTACGAAAAGACGGGATTCTGAGTTATGGCAAAAATTCTTGTTATCGGCGGCACCGGCGCGCTCGGGACCTATCTGGTGCCGGAGCTGGTCAGCCGCGGGAATCAGGTGGACGTCGCAAGTCTTGACGATAAGGATTCCTCCGATCCCGCTCTCCGCTATATAAAGATAGATGCCAAAAACCTCGATAATCTCAAGGAGCTTCTGAAAAATAAGTACGACGCCATTGTGGACTTCATGCTATACTTTACATCCGAATTCCGCGAGCGCTATGAGCTGTTTTTGAAGAATACCGGGCATTATATCTATCTTTCCACTTACCGCATTTATGCCGATTCTAAAACGCCTATCACCGAAGAGTCGGCGCGCATCCTTGAAACCGAGAAGGATCCGGCGTATCTTGCCCACAAAGAGGACGAGTATTCCCTTTATAAGGCGCTGGGAGAGGATATGCTCCGTGCGTCACCTTATCGGAATTTCACCATCCTCCGTCCGTCGATCACCTATTCCAAGCGTCGTTTCCAGCTTGTCACACTGGAAGCTGCCACGTTGGTCAAGCGCATGAGGGAAGGGAAAATCGTGATCCTGCCCGAAGAGGCCATGGAGAAGCAGACGACGCTCACGTGGGCGGGCGACTTCGCTAAAATGGTCGCGCCCCTGATCCTGAACGAAAAGGCCTTCGGCGAGACCTATACCATCGCCACGGGCGAACACCACACCTGGCGGGAAATGGCCGAGATCTATCAGGAGATCGGCGGATTACGCTACATGACGGTGGACGCGGAAACCTATCTCCATCTCTGGAGTACCGGCAGTTTCCAGGCCCGCGCCCAGCTTTACTGCGACCGCTTCTTTGAACGCGCCATCGATAACTCCAAGATACTCAAAGCCTCGGGTCTTTCTCAGTCAGACCTGATGCCGGTTCGTGACGGCCTCCGCCGTGAACTCACAGCTCTGCCTCCCGACGCCGACTTCGGTTACCACGCCGCCAATGAGCGGATGGACCGTTACTTGGAAGAACACGGGATCCGGTAAATAAACGAAACAACCCTCTCAGTCACTCCTTCATCTTGACAGTTCTCCCGTAGGGAGAGCCTTCCGGGATAGAACATTTTCGGAAGGCTCCCACCTTGGGGGAGCTGGCAAAACCGAAGGTTTTGACTGAGAGGGCTTTTTAGTTGCAGTTTACTCTATTTGATGCATTCCGCGATGATGTCGGTGAAGACCGGCTTGCAGACATAGGCGCAGTGTGAGAAGACATTCATGAGCTTGAAGGTCACGCGG
>JAKSPX010000029.1 GCA_024404415.1 Clostridia bacterium
TTCACAGGCTTTGTCTCGGGCAAGGTGATCGATTCTCTCATCATCGGCATCATCTGCTTTGTCGGTCTCACCGCCATGAAGATGCCTTACGCGCTCCTGATCTCGGTCATCGTCGGTGTGACCAATGTCATTCCCTTCTTTGGCCCGATCTTCGGCGCTATCCCATCCACTCTGATCGTCCTTCTTGTCGACCCGCTGAAGGCGCTGCTCCTGGTCATTTTCGTCGTCATTCTCCAACAGTTCGACGGAAATATCCTCGGTCCGCGCATTCTGGGCGACTCCACGGGACTCCCGACCTTCTGGGTCATGTTCGCCATCATCGTCGGCGGCGGGCTCTTTGGGTTTGTCGGTATGCTTATCAGCGTCCCGGTATTTGCCGTCATTTACACATTGATCCGTGAAATCATCAACGCAAGACTGATCCTGCGCGGTCTGCCGTCTCCGACCGACCGCTATGACCGTCCGGGGATTTTTCGGGAACGTCCGCCAAAACACGCACAGAATGCAGAGTCTGAGCCGGAAGAAGGGCACATAGAGGCGTGACGGACGACGCCATATTAAAAAATGACTATGGAATTATGTATACGGATTCTGGAATGCATCGCGTTCGTCACGATGGTCCTTTCATCCCTTTATGCGCTGTATATCGCGTTCATCGCTCTCTTTGGATTCAGTAAGGCCAAAGAGATCCCCCAAACGGACAAAAAGCCGGGAAACACGCGTTTTGCCGTATTGATCCCGGCGAGAAACGAGGAAGCCGTCATCCGACAGAATGTCGCGTCGCTTCTCAAACAGAATTATCCGAAAGAATCCTACCGTGTTTTCGTCATCCCGAATAACTGCACCGATCGGACCGAAATGGCGGCCGGAGAGGCGGGCGCGGAGATTCTGAAATGCGAGGGGAGGATCACCTCCAAGGGCGATGTCGTAAGGGAGATCCTTCAGCAGCTTTCCACCACCGGCGCATACGACGCCTACGTGGTCTTCGACGCCGACAACCGCGTGATGCCGGATTTCCTCTCCGAGATGGAAAAGGCCTTCCTTGCGGGGTTTGACGCGGCGCAGGGCTTCCGCGAATCGGGCAATCCCTCCGCCACAGAGACCTCGGGCGCCTGCTCGGTCTACTACTGGCTGGATAACTACTTTTATACGCAGAGCCGCTGGAATCTCGGCGGATCGGCCCTGATCAATGGGACAGGCTTTGCCTTCTCCGACGCCTGCCTCCAAAGGACGGGCGGCTGGCAGACGGTGTCCCTTACCGAGGATATCGAGTATTCCGGTATCCTCGCCGAGGTCGGCACACGCATTGCGTGGGTGCCGCAAGCGGTCAGCTGTGACGACCAGCCGGAAAAATTCCTCCCGGCGTGGCAGCCGCGCCTCCGCTGGACGGTGGGCATGTATCAATGCGTGAAGGCGCACACGGGCAAGCTCCTCTCCGGCGTCGGCAAAACCGGCAGATCGACTTTTATGCTGCTCGATATGCTCTTCTTCTATCTTTTCCCAGCGACCGGTGTGCTGGGTGTGACCTCCTGCGTGACGGGGATCGCCGCCGCCGTGCTTTCTTCCGCCGTTGGGATACTCCCGGTGGGTAAGATGCTTCTCGGCGTCATCACCGGCGTGGTGATTTCTTTCATTGTCATGACGCTTGTAGCGCTGGCAGGAGTCCTGCGCGCAGGGAAGAGGGTGAAGGATACATACAAGGGCATCCTCGGCTTCTGGTTCTTCGCCGTGAGCTGGGCGCCCATCGCCATCATCTGTCTTTTCAGAAAGAACCAGAAATGGGACGAAATCAAACACAAAAATAATCAGGAAATAGATAAACTTGCGTTGGAACGCGAAAAAGCGACCTCCGCAGTAGAAAGAGGCAAGCCATGAGCGAGACGAAAAAGAGCCTGAGGATCATTGAAAAGGATGTGGATCTCCAGTCCAAGCGCGGCATCCGCGCCATCCTTTCCGACGGCACGACCGATGTGGAAAAATTCATCTACCCCCTGATGAGCACCGAAAACGACGCCTTCTTTGACGAACTCAAGGGCGTTGAGCACGACTATCTGCCGGTGATCGAGGGCTATTTCAGCGGCGCGGGAAAGCGTTTTGCCATGACCCAGTCGCAGGAAGGCAGCCTCATGATCGAGTGCCGCGAAAAGCTGGACGAGAAGATCGCCATTGAGATGTGCAAGGATCTGGCCGAGACCATGGAGAGCATCCACGATCAGGGCTTCGCCTTCGCAGGCCTCACGGCGCGTGACATCCTCGTCAACGAAAACGGACTCGTTCTGCCGCCGCCTGCCTTTGCCGCGACGGAAGAGCACATCCGCGAGGACTTTGCCGCTGTCGGCGGCATCTGCTATGAGCTTCTGACCGGCGTGGAGTATAAGCCCGGCATGGTCATTTCGGCCGATACCCTCCCGGATAACGTCCCCTACGGCGCGCAGACGGTCATCGTCAACGCGACGAGCAAGGATATCGAAAAGAATTTCACCGAAGCCAAGCCCCTCATCCGCGCTTTTGACACCAAAAAGAAGCGCGTGCAGGAAAAGGCTCCCAAAACCCCGGCCCCGGAAAAGGTGAGACCCGCAAAGCCCGCCGAGCCGCAGGTCCGCAAGGCCGCGCCTTCCAACGGGCAGAATACCAAGGCAGACGCGAAAAAGAAGAAGAAAAAGAAGAAAAATCCGCTTTCCATGCTTCTGCCGATCGTCGTCGTGGTCATTATCGGCATTCTGACAGCCGTCCTTCTTCACAGCCTCCTTGGAAACAAGGGTGAGGATTACGACACGCTTGTAAACAAGGCCTATCTTGCCGTTGCGGATGGCAAGTACGACGAGGCTATCAAGCTTGCCGATCAGGCCGAAGCCGAGGATGGCGAGCGTCTGACCGCCTTCTACTACGAAGCGCTCGCGCTTTATAAGTCCGGCGATTACGAGAAGACCGTCTCCTTCATTGCCGACAGCATCATGAAGAAGAGCTTCAACCTCAAGGAATCCGAGAGCACCATGCCGCAGGATCTCTATTATATCTACGGCTGCTCCTACTACCAGCTCGGCGACTACGAAAACGCCTATAAGGAGCTTTCCGGCGCCGAAGAAAAGGGCTATGACGCCACGAAGACCGCGCCGATGCTTCTGAAGTGCGCGCTGGCTCTTGATAACTCCAATGCCGTCGCCGCTGTCATGCAGAAGGATGTCATGGGTGACGCGGGCAAGTCCTATACCGAAGCTTGCGCCGAGGAAGCGAGCGGCAACAACAATTCCGCCGCCGTCAAGTATTATGAGACCGCCACCAAGACCGAGGATAGCGCTCTCAGAGAATACTGTATCAAACGCACCGTCGCCTGCTACTACAAGGCGGAGGAATTTGACTCGGTCATCAATGCATGTAATAATTCGCTCACGAGCGGCATAACCATGAATCTGGCCCTTGATCTTCTCAGCCACAAGGCCGCCGCGGAAAAGGCGAAGGCCAAGCTTGTAAACGACGATGCGCTCTTTGAAGAGGCGATCGCCAGCTATGAGAAGTATATGGAGGTCGGAGGCGCTGACGTTGAGCCGGAGTGCAACTACTCCATCGGCGAATGCTACCTCTATCTGAGAAATGCAGAAGAGGGCAAGACCGCTCTGATGAAGGCTTATGAATCGAATGACCCAGACTGGAGCGAAAAGGCTCATGCCATGCTGGATGCCAACGGTCTTCTGGAGGAACAGGTCACAGAAGAATAATTCCAAAAAGACCTTGCAAATGAGCACCATATGGTGTAGAATAAGACCATCAAGGAGGGATAGATATGGCTGGCGACACCGTCAAGTATGACGTCAACAAGACAAAAGAAATGGAACTGAAAAGCATTTTGAGTCAGGTGTACACCGCGTTGGAAGAAAAAGGTTACAACCCGGTCAATCAGATCGTCGGGTACCTGCTCTCCGAGGACCCCGGCTACATCACAAATCATCGAAATGCACGGAGCCTGATCCGCAGGATCGACCGCGACGAGCTATTAAACGACCTCGTCCGCAGTTATCTCGGAAAATAACAAGGCAAAAAGGGGCATATCTCCCGCGAGGGAGGATATGCCCCGCATTTTTGGATAGGAGGGGAGAAGGACCTTGCAATATAATCTGCTCGGCCGCACCGGCATCCGCGTCTCGGAGCTCTGCTACGGGACGCTGACTTTCAGCCCTTTACAGGCCGATCTGCCACCCGAACGAGCCGGAGAGCTCCTGCGCTACGCCTTTTCGCGCGGCATTAATTTTCTCGACACCGCGCAGTATTACTCGAATTACCCGCACATCCGCGCCGGGTTAAAAAGCTGGAACGGGGATGTTGTGATCTCCACGAAATGCTATGCCTACGACAAGGCCGGAGCCGAAAGCGCCCTGGAAGAAGCCAGGCGCGAGCTTGACCGCGACGTCATAGATATTTTCATGCTCCATGAGCAGGAGAGCATCTACACCCTGAAAGGGCACATGGAGGCGCTCGAAACCTTCTGGAACTATAAGGAAAAGGGTGTCATCCGCGCCGTCGGCGCATCCACCCACCACGTCGCCGCCGTCAGAGGCGCCATGAGCGTGGGGCTTGACGTTCTCCATCCGCTCATCAATCTCGAAGGCATCGGTATTGCCGACGGAACCCGCGAGGAGATGGAAGCGGCGCTGACCGACGCGTCTGCGATCGGCATCGGCATCTACACCATGAAGGCGCTCGGAGGCGGCAATCTCTTCCGCCGTGCCGAGGAATGCCTCCGTTACGCGTTCTCGCTTCCCTTCGCTTCGTCCCGGGCGATCGGTATGCAGAGCGAGGAGGAAATTGACGCAAATGTAACATTTGCCGAGACCGGCGCCTTCCGCCCGGAGGAAAAAAAGGCTCTGGAGGGAAGAAGAAGGCATCTGATCGTGGAAGAAGAGTGTATCGGATGCGGAAATTGCGCGAAAAAATGTTCTCAAAAAGCAATAAAATTGATAAATGGTCAAAAACCGGCCGTTGTTGACCTTGAAAAGTGCGTCTTATGCGGATATTGCGCAAAATCCTGTCCCGTTTGCGCAATAAAAGTGATTTGACAAGCCGTTCCTCGTGTGCTATACTCCGTTTCGTAAACATTGTTACCGATTTGTAATTACGTTGAATCAATTGCGTAACCGGTCATCCGACCGGGATCTCCGAAGAAAGTGAGGCAAGATCATGGCAAATGAAGGCGAAAAGATCCTGACGTACAAAGGAAAGCCGCTCATCAGAAAGGACAATCTTCTGTACTACGGTTATTTTAACGATAGTCACATCATCATGATGCAGGTCATGGACAGCAAAGAGGAGAAGGGACTGAAGGTCTCCACGCGCGTGCGCGTTGAGCTTCAGGCGACCGATCCCAACATCCGCTACCGTGACAGGGTGATCAAGAAGACCGAAAAAGAAGGTCTTTACAACGCGATGGACGTGGCCACTGTGTGGCTGGAAAGAGCGCTCGCACCCAAACACGCCTGAGAAAGGAAAAAGGGACAGATTATGAGTAAGCACACGGGACTTCAAAGACGCATCGCCATGATCCTTGCGATCGTGACGATCCTGACGCTGGTCATGTCCGTCGGCTCCTTTGCCGCGGGAAATGACGTTGACAGCGTTGAACTCGGCAAGATCACGGCCAACGGCCTCAACCTCCGCGAGAAGCCGGACACCGATTCCAAGGTACTTACGGTCATTCCGAAGGACACCAAGATCGCCGTTGCGGAAACCAATAACGGTTGGACCAAGGTCATGATCGGCGGATACGTCGGTTACGTTTCCTCCAAGTACATCAAGAAGCTTGATGACGGCGACGCCAGCCTTTCCTACGGCAAGGTCATCGGCGAAGTCGTTTATATGCGCGCCGGCTCCAGCACCAGCTATCCGATCCGCGCCGCCATGAAGAATGACAGCTATGTCAAGATCGTCGGCATCGAAGACGGTTGGTTCAAGGTTGAAACGCTGGGCGGTAAGTATAAGGGCTATATGCACCCGAACTACATCCTCCCGGTCAAGCGCACCGAGGTCGAAGGTGAACCTGAGCCCGAGCCCGAGAAGGCGACCACCAAGTCTTCCAGCTCTTCCTCCAAGTCCTCTTCGAAATCTTCTTCTAAATCCTCCTCCAAGTCTTCCTCCAAGTCCAAATCCGGCTCTTCGTCGGAGGGCAGCTCCAAGGCGGATAAGCTCATCGACATCGCGAAGCAGTACATAGGCGTTCCGTACGTCTGGGGCGGTGAATCTCCCTCCGGCTTTGACTGCGGCGGCTTCACCAAGTACGTCTTTAAGAAGATCGGTTATTCGCTCCCGCACACCAAGCAGATCAACTGCGGCAGCAAGGTCAGTTACAGCAAGATGAAGAAGGGCGACCTCGTCTTCTTCAGCAGCGGCAGCCAGAAGTACGGTCACGTCGGCATCTGCGTCGGCGGCGGCAAGTTCATCCACGCTCCGTCTCCCGGAAAGTCCGTCCGCATCGAAACGCTCGCCTCCGGCTACTATTACTCACACTTCACCGGCGCGAGACGCATCATCGGCGGCTGATCAACTTAAAAACCAAGCGTCTGTGCATCAAATCCATGCACAGACGCTTTTCTTATCTTCTGAGAGACTTTTTATGGAATTACGTGAAAGGATATCCTATAAAGAAAAAATCGGCTGAGAGGTTTCTCAGCCGATTCTGTGTTATTGAAGTTTTTCCTTGAGCTTGTCGTCAAAGACGAAGCGGATCGCGCCGGTCATCCAGTCGGAAGCACCCATCGGAGAAGAGAAGGGCAGCTCCTCGGTGACATGATTCCCGAGGCAGGAGCCGTGGTCTCCGTGCGGATAGAGGTGGAGCTCGGCGTGGGTCTTGTGGTCAGCGAGGGCACGGGCAAAATCCAGCGCACCCTGGATCGGGACGCAGGTCTCTTCGGCGGTCATCCAGATATAGGCAGGAGGCGTTTCGTCATCCACCTGCTCCTCAAGGGCGAACGGGCGAAGCTCCTCTTCCGTGAGCTCGGCGTAGCTCTTGCCGAGCAGGTTTTCAAAGCTTCCCTCGTTGCAGGGCTCCATAGAGCGAATGACGGCGTAGCAGAGAATGAGCTTGTCGGGGCGGGAGAGACGGGCATTTTCGCTGAGGTATTCCTTCATGATCGGCTTGTTCCAGAGCGTGCCGGTGCAGCCGCAGAGGTGACCGCCCGCCGAGAAGCCGAGGGTGGAGACGTTTTCGGGATCGATGCCGAATTCTTCGGCGTGCTCACGCACGTAGCGGATGGCGGCAAAGGCTTCGAGCTGGGCATAGGGGAAGGCTTTCTGAACCTTGCCTTCGCCGGTGGTGGTGTAATCCAGCACAAAGGCGCAGGCGCCTGCCGCGGCGAAGCAGAGAGCGATGGGCTCGGCTTCACCCTCATAGGTGAAATAATAACCGCCGCCCGGGAAAATGACCACGGCGGGGCGTTTGCCGTGGTAATAGGCACGTTCGGTCCCGTCGGGAATATAGGCGCGAAGCGGGCGCGGGCCGGCGCCCATGTCGATGGTTTCGGTAAAGTGTTTCATATTTTTACATCCTTTCGGCTGTTATGGACGGCAGATGACGATGCGTACATCTTTCCCGGCGTTCCAGGTAACCTTTTCGGCCGAAGCGGGGAGGAAGAACTTGCTTCCGCGGCGGAAGGCATAGGCCTGTCCGTCGTTTTCGAGCGTTCCTTCCCCGTCAAGCACCAGGGCGACGCCGTAGCGGCCCGCAAGGTCGTAGGAAAGGGAGGTGGCGACATTCAATTCCACCATGGAGAACTTGTCGGTCAGATCGTTACCGACCACGTAGGAGATGCTGTCGGGCGCGCGGGAGGCGCGGCGAAGGGAAAGAGATGCGAGTTCTTCTTCGGTATACCCGATATATTCGTAGCAATCGAACATTCTTTCAAAGCCGAGGCCGCCGTGGATCTTCGCGTCAGCCAGTATGCGTCCGCCGGGCGTGACGCGCTCGGGGATGACCATCAGGTCGGTCGGCTGCTGCAGTTCTACCATGAAGCACCCTTCTCCGATGGCGTGCGGCATGCCGCCATGGACGAATATGACGTCTCCGGCTTTGACCGGGAAGCGGTGCACCATGGAGAGCATCTTATTGACGTCCTGCTTTTCGTATGCTTCTACCCAGTCTTCGCGCGTGACGCCGGGGCGGAAGCCGAGGTGGACAGCGGCGTTGGGTGCGGCGTCCACGATATACCAGCATTCGGTCTTGCCGAATACGGAGGAGAAGGCGCTTTTCGCAAAGGCGTCGGTCGGGTGGCACTGCAACACCAGTCTTTCGCCCGCGTCAAGAAGCTTTACAAGGATGGACATGGTCGCGCCGTAGCGGCGATACACTTCCTGCCCGAGCATCCCTTCCGGATCTTTTTCGATGATATCCTTGAGAAAACGGCCATCCTCCGTTACGGAAAGACCTTCATTCTCAATCGGCTCGTATCCGGGGTTGAAAGCCGTGACTACCGAAGCGATCCAATCCTCGGGGAGGTTGGAAGGCGCGGGGACGGAGTAATCATCCAGTATGCCGCGGCAGGTGTAGGCGCGGCGAACGCGGTTGGGGAGAAGCGGATAGATCATGATGTACCTCCGATCAGAAGAGTGAGACGAGGTATTCCCAGAGTCCGTAGGAGAGGAGCGAAACGATGACACCGGCGATCAGAACGCCGATGATGACGGCCCAGATGGACTTTTTCACCTTCATACCGAGCGCTGTGGCAATGACCGAGCCGGTCCATGCGCCGGTGCCGGGGAGCGGAATGGCGACGAAAGCGACGATGCTCCAGAATTCCAATGATTTGACCGTTTCCGCCTTGGCGGCGGCGCGTTTATCGACCCAGGCGAAGATCTTCCCGATGACGGGCCAGTCCTTGAACCAGACCTTGGCCTTGTCGAAGAGGAGCAGGATGAAGGGGACCGGGAACATATTGCCGAGAATGGCAACCGGGAAGGCGATGGCGAGCGGGATATCCAGATTGAGCGCCACCGGAATAGCGCCGCGCAGCTCAATGATGGGCAGCATGGCGACGAGAAAGACTTTTAAGCAATTGATAAACATTTATTTTTTCTTACCCTTATTTTCGTAATTGGCTTTATAGAATTCACGTTTGCGGAAGATGGCCGCGCCGACAAAGAGAAAGACGAGCGCAAAGACGAAATAGACCAGCACGTTGAGGAAATAACCGGTATCTCCTCCATAGAAGATATAGATGGTGGAGATGAAAACGACCGAGAAAATGAGCGGGAAATACCAGACAAAGCCGTATTTGCTGCCGTAGAGGAAGGAAATAGCCGCTGAAGCGATGGGGAGGCCGTACATCAGCATCATGTTGGAGAATGCGTAGGCGGTGTCTCCGTAGATCCTCGGGGCCAGGCCGGTGACATAGATGCAGATGAACATGGCGAGCAGATAAGGGAACAGCTTTTGAAGCTTTATCTGGTAGTCTTTCAAAAAAATCACCTCAAGATATTGTATTCGTTTTCCGTCTGTGGTAAAATAACAGAATAGATGCGTAGGGGATACCCCGCGCGTCCAAGAGTATTTTCGCATGATGCGCAAGTTTTGTCAAGAGTGATTTTCTTTTCGGAGGAAAAAGCCGATGAATGACGAGGATAAACTCTTATATGCGCGCCTGGAGGACAAGGTCTTCGAGGCGGGACGGGAGTATGCCGTCGTGTTTTTCGGCTTTCTCACGCCTGCGGAAAGAGGCGCGGCTGACGACTTTCTCCGCGGAAAGGACGCGGCCTTCCTCTTCTCAGGCGGATACGAGGATGCGGAGCGCACGATGGTCTTCATCAAGCCCGATAACGACTACGTGACCTATGAGGGCGCCGAAGAGCAGGCTATGTCCGCCGTCCGCTTCACCTCATTTGCCGAGGGAAAGGCACTTTCCCACCGGGACTACCTCGGAAGCCTCATGGGCGCCGGACTCAAGCGCGAGGCGGGGGGGGATATCCTTCCCTATACCGACGGAAAAAAACAGTTCTGCGACGTTGTGCTTGCCAAAGGCGTGGCCGGAGACGTGGTCAGAAATGTCGACCGCATCGGCCGCACCGGTGTACACACTTCGGAGATCCCGCTTTCCGCTCTCCACGTGCCGGAAAAGAGCTTCAAGGAGATCGCCGACACGGTAGCGTCACTGCGCATGGATGCCGTGATGTCCTCCGGCTTCAATCTCTCCCGCGGGGAGACCAAGGAAGCCATTGAGAAGGGGCTGGCGCTCAAAAACGACCGCCTCGTCATGAGCCCCGACTCTCCCGTCGCGGAGGGAGACGTGCTCTCCTTGCGCGGGCACGGGAAGATGATCCTCGCGGAGATCGGCGGCGAAAGCAAAAAACAGCGCATCAGGATCAAAATCAAAAAATACATCTGATTGAAGGAGAAACACTATGAAACTCGGTATCTGCACGGGATTTGATAACCTTGAAAAGGCGGCGGACTACGGCTTTGACTACATCGAAGTCGGCGTCGGCTCGGTCGCTAACCTTTCGGACGAGGAATTTGCCGCCATTAAGGCTAAAGTAGACGCGTCTCCCATCAAGGTGGAAGCCGCCAACGTCATGCTCCCCGGCCCCTTCCATGTTACCGGCAAGGAAGCCGACTTCGTGGAGATCGAAACCTTTTTGAAGAAAGCCTTCC
>JAKSPX010000290.1 GCA_024404415.1 Clostridia bacterium
GATCAGTACGCCATCGACATCCGCGATATCCTGAAGCTCTACCGCGCCGACGAGGTCGCGATTTCGGACGCCATCATTTCCAGCGTCTCGCCGCCGATGACCGCCATCCTCTCCCGCGCCATTGAGCGCCTCTTTGAAAAAAAGCCGATGGTGGTCGGCCCCGGCATCAAGACCGGCCTGCCTATCGCCATTGACAACCCCGCCCAGCTCGGCAGCGACATGGTGGTCACCGCCACGGCGTCGCTGGCAAGCTACCCGGCTCCCCTCATCGTCATCGACATGGGCACCGCCACCACCATCTCCTACGTCAACAAGGCGGGTGCCTACGAGGGCTGCGCCATCCTCGCGGGTGTGAAGACCTCGCTCAACGCCCTGACCTCCCGCACCGCCCAGCTTACCACCATCGCGGTGGAAGCGCCGGGCTCGGTGGTGGGCAAGAACACCGTCGATTCCATGCGCTCCGGCGTCGTTTACGGCACCGCCGCCATGCTGGACGGCATGATCGCCCGCATCGAATCGGAGAAGGGCGAAGTCGCAACGGTGGTCGCCACCGGCGGCATGGCACGCGAGATCGTGCACTACTGCCGGAAAAAGGTCGTCTTTGATCCCGATCTTCTCATGAAGGGGCTTTACCTGCTTTATCAGAAAAACCGCAGGAGTTAGTTTTCAGTTTACAGTTTTCATTATTCAGAGGAGGAGAAGCTGCATACTTTCATGATTTTTCCCAAATTCTGAATGTCGAAAGCTGAAAACAATAAAAATGCGATGTATCCCCGCCCGGGGAACATCAGTGAAAGGAACATGAAAAATGAAAAGAAGCAACCTTGGTAAGATGACACGTCTGGCCATACTTACCGCCATCATCCTCATCATGGCGTTCACGCCGCTGGGTTATCTGCACATCGGGCCGTTATCCATGACCCTCATCATGATCCCTGTAGCGGTCGGCGCCATCACCATGGGTCCCGGCGTCGGCGCCTTTCTCGGCGCGGTGTTCGGCCTTTCCAGCTTCGTGCAGGCTTTTGGGCCGGACGCCTTCGCCACCATGCTCTTCTCCTTCAATCCGTTTTACTATTTTCTGCTCACCATGGTGCCGCGCGTCCTGATGGGGCTTTTATGCGGGCTGATCTTCCTCGCCTTTTCAAAGAAGGATTCCCTGCGCCCGGTGGGCTTTGTCGTTTCCTCCTTCTCGGCTGCCGCGCTCAACACCATTCTTTTCATGAGTGCGCTGGTATTGTTCTTCCTCCCCTATGAGGAAGTCTTCGCCCTCCCCGACCACAGCTTCAAGACGGTGATCACCGCCATGGCCATTATGGTCGGCGTCCAGGGTCTGATCGAGGCCCTGATCTGCACCGTGGTCGGCGCCGCCATATCCGCCGCCCTTTATAGCTACTACAACCGCCACAAAAGCTGACGGTTTCCGTTATTTCATCTCTTTCCTGGATATAGTCCCTGGAAGAAAGATCGGAGATGTCCCATGCACAAGAGTTATCTTTCCATGACCAAAGAGGAGTTGCTTTCAGAGGAAAGCGCCCTGAAAGAAGCGTATGAGCGCTACAAATCCATGTCGCTTTCGCTCAACATGGCCCGCGGCGTTCCCTGCCGCGAACAGGTCGACCTCTCGGAGGGCATGCTGACCGTCATCGACAGCGGCGCGAAGTGCCTTTCCGGCAAGACCGACATCCGCAACTACGGCATTCTGGACGGCATTCCCGAAATGAAGCGCATTTTCGCTGATCTGCTCGGCGTGCCGCCCGAGAACGCCCTCTGCGGCGGCAACTCCTCCCTAAACATGATGTACGACGCGGTAGCCCGCGCCATGATCTTCGGCACCGAGCCGAACTTCACCCCCTGGGGCAAGCAGAAGGAACTCAAATTCCTCTGCCCCGTGCCGGGCTACGACCGCCACTTCGCCATCTGCGAGGTGTTCGGCATCCAGATGATCCCCATCGACATGACCTCCACCGGCCCGGATATGGATCAGGTGCGTGAATACGTTGAAAACGACCCGACCGTCAAGGGCATCTGGTGCGTGCCGAAGTACTCCAACCCCGGCGGCGTCATCTACTCCCGCGAGACGGTGCGCGCTTTCGCGTCCCTCCGCCCCGCCGCCAAGGACTTCCGCATCTTCTGGGACAACGCCTACATCATCCACGACCTCTACGAGGACACTCCCTTCCCGGACATCTTCGCCGAGTGCAGAAGACAGGGTACCAAGAATCTGGTCTACGAATTCTCCTCCACCTCCAAGATCTCCTTCCCCGGCTCGGGCGTCGCCTGCCTGGTCGCCGACAACGAGGATATCCTCTGGGCGAAAAAGCTTCTCTCCTTCCAGACCATCGGCCCCGACAAGATCAACCAGAAGCGCCACGCCGCCTTCTTCCGCGACGCCGACGGCATTCGCCAGCACATGAAATACCACGCCGCCATCCTGCGCCCCAAGTTTGAGGCGGTCACCGATACCCTCTCTCGCGAGCTGGACGGTTTGGACATCTGCTCCTTCTCGCACCCGAGGGGCGGCTACTTTGTGAGCTTTGACATTCTGGTCGGCAGCGCCAAAACGGCGCTCCGCCTCGCCGCCGACGCGGGCGTCGCCATGACGGCCGCCGGGTCAACCTTCCCCTACCACAACGATCCTTACGACCGCAACATTCGCATCGCTCCCTCCTTCCCGTCGGTGGACGAGCTCAAAACCGCGATGTCCCTCTTTGCGGTCTGCGTGAAGCTTGCGGCCTGCGAAAGACTCTTAGGTCTCAACTAAACTACATAACCATGCACCGGCCCGTAGGGCGCGATGCCCACATCGCGCCGAAAGGTGCCGATATTCCGCGTTGGAAAGCCAGCGCGATGCGGGCATCGCGCCCTACGATTGATATGGAAATAAACCTTCTAAAACGCATCAAGCAAGAAAGGAAACCTCTATGAAAGCCT
>JAKSPX010000291.1 GCA_024404415.1 Clostridia bacterium
CATCATCGACCGTTACAGCGACTACGCGCTCTCGGTCGAGGGTGTGGACGGCCTCACCATCATCGGCAACGACTTCGGCGTCCGCGTCGGGAAGGACATCATCCGCGGCCGCGAGATCAATGACCTCGCCTCCAAAAACGACGACAAGCTGGTCGCCGCCTTCATCGGCGACGCGGCGCACATCACCTTTGAAAACAACATCGTGCCGAAAAGCGCCAAGGAACCCTACACGGCTCACGGCATTCTGGAATAAAATGAGGTAAACACCATGAAAAAAGTACTCTGCGTCGGCATCGTCACGGTCGACATCATCACCCGTCCCGTCATCAAAATGCCCGATCCGGGCCTTCTCACCCCGGTGGACTCGGTCTCCATGCACGTCGGCGGCTGTGCGGCCAACGCGGCCTGCGACATGAAGAAGCTGGGCTTTGACCCGTTACTCGTCATCCGCACCGGCGACGACGGCTTTGCGGACTTTGTAAAAGGGTATCTTGCCGAAAGCGGCGTCGATCTGCGCTATGCTGTCACCGATCCGGCCCATGAGACCGCCGCCACCACCGTCATCGTCTCCTCCTCCGGCGAGCGCACCTTCCTTCATAACCCCGGCGCAAACGACGCTTTGGTCTCCTCCGACGTTTCCGACGAGGCGCTGGATGAATGCGACATCGTCTTTGTGGCCGGTACCTTCCTCATGCATGGCTTCGACGGCGAGGAGTGCAAAAAGCTGCTCCTCCGCGCCCGTGAAAAGGGCAAGTTCACCTGTCTTGACACCGCCTGGGACTTCCGCGGCGGCTGGATGAAGACCCTTGCCCCCTGCATCCCCTACCTTGACCTCTTCATGCCGAGCTACGACGAGGCGGTCGAGCTGGCGGACGGCGAAAAGGACCTCGACAAGCTCGCAGACCTCTTCTTCCAAATGGGCGCGAAAAATGTAGTCATCAAGTGCGGCAAGGACGGCGCTTTCATCTGTGAAACAATCGTATTCTCTCCCGAAAATGAAAAGAACGCGCTTTCATCTGCGAAGCTGGGAAAGAGCGCGTCATGGCTCCCTCCTACCCCGTCCTGCACCCGGCCGACACCACCGGCGCGGGCGACTCCTTCTGCGCGGGCTTCCTCTCCGGCCTTTCGATGGGCAGGAGCTACGCCGAATGCGCCAAGCTCGGCAACGCCGTCGGGCATTTCTGCGTCACGGGCGTCGGCGCGACCTCCGGCATCCCCACTCTTGAAACCGTTGAGGAATTCCTCCGCGGTGTGGAAAAATAACGCGAAATTAAGGGAAAACGTCCTTGCGAAAAGGGCGCTTCTGTGCTACAATATATTTTTACAAAGCATGATTCAATAACGGACGGCGGAGCCTTCCGGCTCCCTGGCCGCGGTCAATTCGGAAAGGAGGACCTTTCATGCCGGATAAATACTGGGATCTGAAGTGCTGCTTAAAAAAGCTTGAGAGCATCGGCAGTTACGAGGGGCTCACCGAGCTCGCCTCGACGGTGCTTTATGCGCGCGGTTTCGACACTGCCGAAAGCGCCAAGGCCTTTTTATACCCGAATGCTGCCCTTCTCCACGACCCCATGCTGCTTTCGGACATGGATAAAGCCGTTTTGACCGTCAAAGAGGCCATCCGCCTCAAAAAGAATATCCTCGTTTACGGCGACTACGATGTGGACGGCATCACCTCCACCTACATCGTCACCGATTATCTGACCTCCATCGGAGCCGACTGCACCTACCGCATCCCCGACCGTGTCTCCAACGGCTACGGCATCACCTGCGCCATGATCGACGAAATGGCCGCGGGCGGCGCCGAGCTGATCATCACGGTGGACAACGGCATCACCGCGGCGGAGGAGATCGACTACGCCAATTCTTTAGGCCTCACCGTGGTCGTGACCGACCACCACGAGTGCCCCTGTTCGGCTGATTCGCGCCTGCCCGCGGCGGCCGCCGTGGTCAATCCGCTCCGTCCGGGCGACCCCTACCCCTTCAAGCATCTCGCGGGCGTGGGCGTGGCCTTCAAGCTGATCGCCGCCCTCGAGGGGGATCAGAAGGCCGTCTTTGATCGGTATTCCGACGTCATCGCCGTCGGCACGGTGGCCGACGTCATGGAATTGACCGGTGAAAACCGCGTCATCGTCTCCGAAGGTCTCAAGCATCTGGACGCGACCGAGAACCCCGGCCTTTCGGCATTGCTCGACGCCTCCCGCGCAAGAGCCAAGCGCATATCAAGTTCGACCGTCAACTATACCCTCGCCCCGCGCATCAACGCCGCGGGACGTCTTTCCAGCGCCAACGTGGCCGTGGAGCTTCTGCGCACCCGCTGCCGCGACAAGGCGCGCGCTTTGGCAGAAGAGCTCTGCGACCTCAACTACCGCCGCCAGACCAGCGAAAACGAGCTTCTGGCCAAGGTGGAGCAGATGCTCATCGACCAGAATTTCATTCCCGAACGCGACAAGGCCATCGTTCTCTGGGGCGAAGGCTGGTGCGGCGGCATCACCGGCATCGTCTGCTCCCGCCTGATGTGCACCTACGGCGTGCCGGTCATCCTGATGACCGTGGAGGATGGCGTGGTGAAGGGTTCGGGACGCAGCCTGCCCGGCTTCAACCTCTACGAAGCGCTCGCCTCGCTTTCCGACTGCCTGGTCAAATTCGGCGGGCACGAATTGGCCGCAGGCCTCACCATGCTGCCCGAAAAGTTGCCTGAATTCCGGGAAAGATTCCTCGCCTACGCCGAAAAAGTGTTTGAAAAGACCGACGTCCGTCCGGTCCTGACCATAGATTCCGAGATCCGTGCCCGTAGCCTTTCGGTGGAAAATATCGAAGGCCTCGGTGCTCTGGAGCCTTACGGCAACGCCTGGCCTGCGCCGGTGTTTGCCATGTTCGGTGTGCGCATCACCGACGAACACCATTGAGAATATCTTGTGGATTTACTCC
>JAKSPX010000292.1 GCA_024404415.1 Clostridia bacterium
TGAAGAGACCGCCATTGCCGCAGCGCTGAAGCGCTGCGGCTTATCCTCTAAGGAGGCGGATGCCTTCATCTATAAACGTGCCGTCGATGCCAGGCGGAAGAACGTCCGCTTTTCCTACACCGTCGGCCTGACCGCCGAAAACGAAGCGCACCTTGCGGAGAAACTCTCCGGGGTGGGGGTGACCTGCGGAAAATTCGGCCGCTATGGTCCGGAGGAGCATTTCCTGCCGCCCAAGGGCGAGAGCCGCCCGGTGATCGTCGGGTTCGGCCCGGCAGGGGCTTTTGCAGCTTTAATGCTTGCCGAGAGGGGATATAAGCCGTTGGTCATCGAGCGCGGCGGCGACGTGGACGAAAGACAGGCCGCGATCAGGCGCTTCCGCGAAGAGAAGAAGCTGGATCCCGAAACCAACGTCCAGTTCGGCGAGGGCGGCGCGGGCACATTCTCGGACGGCAAGCTCTTCACCCGCATCGGCGACGAGCGGTGTGATTACGTCCTCGGGCGCATCGCGGAGATGACGGACCTTCCCGAGCTTCCGCGCCTTGCACATCCGCACGTCGGCACCGATAAGCTCTTCGGTATGATGAAAGCCATCCGTACCCGCATCCTATCTCTCGGCGGAGAGATCTCCTTCCACGAAAAATTTACCGGTATTGAGGTCTCGGACGGCGTATTGAAAGCTGTTCTGACCGACAAACGCCGCATTTCCACCGATAAACTCATTCTCGCCTGCGGCCACAGCGCAAGAGATACCTTTGAAGCCTTGCGCGGCGTACTTGCTTTAGAGCCCAAGGGTTTTGCGATGGGCCTACGCGTGGAACATCTGAAAGAGGATATCGACCGCGCCATGTTTGGCAAGTATGCGGGACATCCCAAGCTCGGGAGCGCCGAATACCGCCTTGTCTCCAAAACCACCAACGCCTTTTCCTTCTGTATGTGTCCGGGCGGCACCGTCGTCGCCGCGGCCAGCGAGGAGGGAGGCGTGGTCACCAACGGCATGAGCGAATATGCCCGCGCGGGGAGGAATTCCAATTCCGCCATCGTGGTGCCCATGATGTACCGCGGAGAGGACCCGCTCGGCGGCATCGAATGGCAGAGAGCGCTTGAAAGAGCGGCATTCAAAGCAGGCGGAAGCGATTATTCCGCGCCCATACAGACCTGGGGCGATTTTCTCCTCGGGAAAAAGACCAAAAAGCCGGGCAGGATCCAGCCGACCTATCCTGCGGGCACGCGCGGCGCGGACATCGCGGGCTTGCTTCCTCCCGATATGCGGGACAATATCATAAAAGCCATGCAGGAATTCGGGCGGAAGATCGAGGGCTTTGACGTCTCCGACGCGCTCTTCACAGCCTCCGAAACGCGCACCTCTTCGCCGGTCCGCATCACGCGGGGAGAGGACATGGCTTCGGTATCGGTCAAGGGTGTTTACCCGTGCGGTGAAGGCGCGGGATACGCGGGCGGCATTCTGAGCGCCGCTGTGGACGGCATCAAGGCCGCGGAAAGGAGCACGCAATGACGCTTGACGGTCTTGTCGATAAAGTAGAGGGCAATATGTGTGCCGTGCGCCTCGCGGACGAATCCAGCGGGCACGACTGCTCAGCCTGTGCAGGCTGCTCAAGAAAGACGGCCGGGCGTGTGGTCATGGCTGAAAATGCACTCGGCGCCGTTGTCGGTGACCGCGTCACCATTCATGCCCCGGAGAAAACGGTCATCGCGGCGGCATTTCTGGTCTTTCTCCTGCCCGTTGCCCTGACGGTCGTGGGGTACGCCGTCGGGAAATACGTGCTCACGGGCTGGTATTTCGCCTTGCTCGGCGCACTTCTCGGACTCGGAGCAGGTCTCCTGATGTGCCGGGCTTATAACCGTGTCCTCAAGAAAAAAGCCGATACGGTCTATAAGGTCGAATCCATCCTTCCACCGGAAGAGGAATAAACAGCAGAATAGAGAAAAACGCTCAGAGTTTGCAAAACTCTACCTTTTTGGAAAACACATATCAGTGAGTATTTATATCCAAATATCGAAAAAACGACGGTGAGCCGCGCTTTACGGTACATCGTCGTTTTTGGTGTTATTCAAAAGGAACGCTTCTTTGATGATCAGTACACGACGAAATCCAAAATGCCGATGAAGAGTCCGAGGACGTAATGAGGGATGCAGAGGCCCCAGATGGTGTGCTGGCGGCGGTAGATCACGCCGAGCGCACCGAGCAGAATGGAAGCGCTGATCATGTAGACCAGCCCGACGTGCACGTGGAGCGCGCCGAACATGATGGAGGAGACGATGATGGAGATGACCTCGTGGTATTTGCCGGGAATGACGCGGCTCATGCACTCATGCACCACGCCACGGCTGATGAATTCCTGCCCGATGACCGAGAGGGCGTAGGTGAAGTATTCCAAAGGAGGATATTTAACAAAGGAGAAAAAAGGCACGCCTTCCGTAAAAAAACCGGGCACGAAACGCATCATAAAGAGCTTCACCACGATGAGAAGCACGATCCCCGCGAGCGTGAGGAGCGAATCGGTGACGATCGCCTTCTTGCATCCGCGCACGCCGAGGCCGACGTCCTCGTAGGTTAAATGCAGAAGATGGCGTGTACCGATGGCCGGAAGCAGCGCGACCAGCACCAGAAGTTTGCTCATGACGTAAGTCGGGAGGCCGCGGCCGGAATAATCCCAGATGGAGAAGACGTAGATCCAAAGGCAGACGACGATGAGCAGAAGAATGAAGACCTGGGAGGATGAATAGAACTTCTGACGCATCTTCTCTTCCTCGGTCGCGTCGGAAATGGAGAGGAAAACGCCCACGCTTGCTTCGCCGTCCTGACTCAGAAGCAGGGAGGAGGTCACGTCCAGCGTCCGCTCGGTGCCGTCGGTGAGGACGAAGCGGATGCGCTTTTTATGTACACTTTTTCGGTCGTTCAATGCTTCAA
>JAKSPX010000293.1 GCA_024404415.1 Clostridia bacterium
GAGGCCACGACCTTATAGCCTCTGCCCAGGTATTTTTCGATGGTCTTCGCCTTGGAGGGCGATTCCACGATGACTAATTTCTTCATCTGTTCCTTTATTCCTTCCGTATCATCGGACGGCATAATATCTGCCGCCGTCCGACGTTAATGTCCCCATGATCTCCATCACCGTCAGCCGCGTCATGAGCTCGTCGGAGTCCATGCCGAGTTTTTCGGCAAGCTCCTCCGCCGAGAGCCCCTGATTCCCCAGCGCCTCGATGACGGCTTTTTCCGTGTCCTCCTGCCCGAAGCCCGCTTTCGGCATCGACGGCTTGCGGATGACCTCCGTGAGCAGCCTTTCGGCTTCGTCGCGTGAAAACTGTGGCCCCGTTGGCCACGAATATTCGTCCAAAATATCCGCCGCGGTCATGATGGCCTTGGCCTCGCCCCGGACGATGAGGCGGTTGGAGCCTTCAAAGCTCGCCGCGTCGACGTTGGCGGGCAGGGCGAAGATGTCCTTCCCCTGCTCAAGCGCCAGCCGCGCCGTGATGAGCGAGCCGCTCTTCATCGGGGCCTCAATGAGCGCCGTGGCGCGGGAAAGGCCGCTGATGATGCGGTTTCTTTCCCGGAAATGCGCGGGCAGCGTCTCGTACCCCGGCGGGTATTCCGAGAGGATCAGCCCGTCGTATTTGAGGGTAGCGTAAATATCGTTGCTCGTCACGGGATACGGGCGGTCGATCGGCGTGCCGAGGACCACCACGGCCTTGCCTCCGGCCTCCATTGCGCCGCGCGTGGCCGATGCGTCGATGCCCGCGGCCATGCCCGTGACCACCGTCACGCCCGCCTTCCCCAGCCGGTAGCCGAGGGTGTGGGCAGCGTTCTTGCCGTAAAAGCTCGATCGGCGCGTGCCGACGACCGCGATGGTCAGGTCGCTTCGGAGCATTTCAAGCTTTCCGCGCGCATATAAGACGAGGGGCGGAGAATCGATGGCGCGGAGAGACGAGGGATAAGCTTTGTCCCGATAAGGTACGATGGCGATGGACTTTTCCCCGCACAGGGCAAAGAGCTTTTCGGCCTTTGAAAGGTCCTTATCCGCGAGGCCCGCGGCCTGATTTTCATTCAGAAACGAGAGCCGTTCAAGCTCTCTTTTCGGTGCGCGGTAGATCTCCTCCGGCGAGCGGTAGTATTCCAGAAGCTCGGACGACGCGCGGCCGGCATGGATATGCGCCTGCAGCCAGAGCCAGAAGATCTTTTCGTTCATTGCCCAAACTTCCTTTCCGCAGATTATTTCGCCATTTCCCACATGAGGATGGCCGCGGCGACCGCCGCATTTAAGGATTCGCATTCGCCCTTCATCGGGATGATGATCTCGCCGGACGAGAGCGCCTTCACTTTTTCCGAGACGCCGTTTGCTTCATTTCCCACCACAAAGGCGGTATTCCGAATGTCGGCTTCTCCGAGGAGGCGGCTTCTCTCCCCGAGCGTCGCTGAAAGCACCGAAATGCCTTTCGCCTTGAGCCTTTCGACCTCCTCTGAAACGTCGCCGGTGCGGATGGAGGCGCGGAAGAGGGCGCCCATGGCGGAGCGCACGACCTTGGGAGAGGTGAAATCAGCCGATCCTTCGCCGATGAATAACGGGATATCGAAGGCCACCGCCGTGCGGATGATGGTGCCGAGGTTGCCGGGATCGGCAACGCCGTCGAGGATCAAAGGCGGCGCATCCGGCGCTTCCTTTTCCCGGATCGCGGTGAGAAACACGGCGTTCTGCGGCGTTTCCACCGCCGAAAGCGCGTCAAAGAGCTTGTCCGGGAGGGAATTGAATATGGTCCCCTCCGGGAGAGGACATTCGTGCCCCGCGCGGAACCAGACCTCTTTGATCGGCGCATGGTAGGTCAGAGCGTCCTTTAAGAGGGTGTCGCCCTCACAGAAGAGCACGCCCTCGCGCTTGCGCGCGGCTTTGGAGGACGCGAGCTTTTTGAGCTCCTTTAAGCGCTTGTTGTCATTCGACGTGATGAGCATATCATTCTCCTTTGCTGCCCGGATAATCCGGCAGGAGAAGGTGAAGAATGTCGATATAGTCCTTATAGAAGAGTTCGTCGCTTGCGTAGACGCTCTTGGGCTTGGGTCGGAAGGCGATATAGAGGGTGTGGTCGCCCGTGTAGTTGGAGTCGACGAAATAGGGCGAGCTTTCCAGGGGAAGGAAGAGCGAATCCTCGCCGCAGAAGAGCTTGATGCAGGTCGAATCAAACGGGGTCTCGCCGTTTTCGTTGCCGCTGTAAAGCTCCTTGATGCGGGTATCCATGATATACATGATATAGTTGTCATCCGAGAAGGAGGCGAGCATCTTTCGCCAAAAGGCCTCGTTGACCTCCACCGACGCGCTGTCGCCGAGGTTCAATAGGTCCACGCCCACGTCCGACACGCCGTTGCCGTCCACGTCGGGGTAGATCTGCTCGATCTCCCCTTCCAATGTGATGGCGTAGGGGCTGGTGATGACGTCGTCATAATACGCCATGATGAAGCGCATATCGAAGCGCTCGCTGGTGATCGACTGGTAGGTCAGGTAGGAAAGGATGCCCGCGAGGATCACGCCGAGGATGATGAAGGCCCAGTTGCGGTACCACACCACCTGCGTAAACCACTTGAGCGGATGCTTTTTCTTGTCGATCAGGTCGTCATAGCGTTCTCGGGATGCTTTGTTCTTGCCCATGGTCAGTTTTTCCTCATTTTTTCCGTCCCGGAGAAGGCGTGCTTCGCTCCCCTTTGAGCCCGTCACACACTTCCCCATGATATGATGCGGTATAGTTTATCACAACTTGCGCAAACTTGCAAGACCCGATTTTTCCGCAAATACATATTATATTATATAATGTAAGAAGCCTCCCTCTGAGGAGGGAGGTGGATCGGACGAAGTCCGAGACGGAAGGAGA
>JAKSPX010000294.1 GCA_024404415.1 Clostridia bacterium
CGTTCTGAGGTTGAGGAAGACGAAGAGCGGCAGGATGATGTAACCGATGCCTTCGGCCCAGAGAAGCATCTGGACGCTGTCGAAGGCGTGGCCGAGGAAGGGCAGCGTGCGGTCGCCGAACCATGCGACAAAGCCGGTGCCGGCCATCATGCCGAGGAAGGAGGCGGCGTTGGTGATGATGGAATGGAAGGAGAGGTAGTTGGTCTGATCCTCCGGCGGGAGGTTGGCGTAGATCAGGTTGGAGTTGGCGAGGTTATAGAAGGTGCCGAAGAAGTGCTGGGTGATACGCACGGTCGGCAATACCCAGAGGTAGTTGCCCGGCGCGATGAAGGAATAAAGGAACTGCGTCGGGAAAGAGCCGAAGACAAAGAGCGCAAAGGTCTCAAACCAGCCGTGCTTGTGGACGAATTTCTTGGCGACCGGCAGGAGGAAGAGCTGGATGATGGGATAGACGAAATTGATGGCGTAGACAAAGGTATATTCCACGCCGACGGTGTTCAGGAGGTAGTAATTCAGGGACGAGGACGGGATGGCGGTGAAGAAGGTGAAGAGGAAGATGACCGCCATGGTCATGAGGAAGGGTCTGGGCTTGAAGGGCAGGGTGAAGATATCCCTGAGGCGCGGGGGCTTGGAATGCTCATAGGGGAATTCCTTGGGAAGGCAGAGGAGCACGACGTCCAGCATGGCGAAGGCAAAGCCGATGTAGCGAAGCGCGATGATGAAGGTGTCCGCATAGGCTGAGCTTTCCAGAAGGTCGGCCACGATGCCCGAGGCGAGCGACGCGCCGATGCCGATGGCGTTGGAGACCAGCGACTGGATGGAGAAATAGTCGGCGCGCATTTCCGGCGGGACGAACTTGATATGCCACACGGTGTAGCCCGAGCCGGTCAGGGCGTTGACGATGTTGGAGATGAAGACCACCGCGATGAGCGCGATGATGCGGGCCCGCGCGTCCGCGACCAGCACCGGGATCAGGGTGATGCCGAGGATATTGAGGATATAATAGATGGCGCGTGTGATGCCCAAAAACACCTTGCGCTTCTGGAAGCGTTCCAGAATGGCGGGCGAGAAAATGCCGAAGCAGCTCGCGATATAGGGAACGAAGGTGATGATGCCGACGTTGACGATGTCGATGCCGTAGATCATCAGGAAGGAGGTGTAGAACATACCCGTGGTGAGCCACGAGATGACGTTGTTGTTGGCGACGTGTGCCAGGATCACACAGCGGCCGCGGCCGTTTTCGGTCTTGAGGGTGTAGATCTTCTCGGGGCCGTCGACCTCGGCGCGCCGTTTTTTGAAGAGTGCCATATCGTAAACCGCCTTTCAGACGTTTCATAAATTTTTTCAAACGCCGTCATTATAGCATATTTTCACTCTTCTGGGAAGCCCTCAAACGCGGAAATGCGCGCATGCCTCTCCCCTCTTTTTGTGGAATTTCACCGATTCTTTTTTGTTGCCTTTTCGTCACGCAGTCTTCACATAACCTTCAGACCCTCTCCATTGACTTTCGCGTCCCCCAATGGTAGAATATTCTCGTGATCCGGAAGAGCTGCACCTCCGGTCACCAACGGTACATTTTTCATATCGACTCCTCCGTGAAAGCGCTCGTCTCCCCTGACGGGCGCTTTTCTCTGTTTTTTTTCGATTTCCTATTGCAATTTCGCGCGAAGTGTGGTAGAATAGCGAAAAATTTTTCGAAGGAGAAAAGAAATCCATGAAAGTCGGCACCACCAAAGAACTCAAGAACCACGAATACCGCGTCGGTCTCACCCCCGACAACGTAATGGCATATATCGCACACGGACACGAGGTTTTCGTCGAGACCGGCGCCGGGGTCGGCGCGGGCTTCGAGGATGAAGAATACATCGCCGCGGGCGCGAAGATCCTCCCCACTCCGGCCGAAGTCTTCGCCACCTGCGACATGATCGTCAAGGTCAAGGAACCCGAACCCGAGGAATATGGATACCTCCGCGAAGGCCAGATCCTTTATACCTACCTCCACCTCGCGGCCAACAAGCCCCTCGCCGACGCGCTTCTCGAAAAGGGCATCAAGGCGGTCGCCTTTGAGACCATCACCGACGGCATGGGCAACCTCCCCTGCCTCCGCCCGATGAGCCAGATCGCGGGCAGACTTTCCGTTCAGGAAGGCGCGAAGTACATTGAGCAGTCCTTCGGCGGCCGCGGCATCCTCCTCGGCGGCGTTCCGGGCGTGGAAAGAGGCAAGATCGTCATCATCGGCGGCGGCGTTGCCGGTACCTACGCGGCCAAAGCGGCTGTCGGCATCGACGCGCAGGTCACGCTCCTCGACATCAACCCCAACCGCCTGGCATACCTCGAAGACATCTTCGGTGCGAGCGTCACCACCCTCTATTCCACCGAGGCCAACATCCGCAAGGCGCTTTCGGAAGCCGACCTCGTCATCGGCTCGGTGCTCATCCCCGGCGGCTCCACCCCGAAGCTTGTCAGACGCGAGCACCTCAAGCTCATGAAGAAGGGCGCGGTCATCGTCGACATCGCCATTGACCAGGGCGGCTGCTGCGAATCCTCCCACACCACCACCCACGACGACCCGATCTTCATCGAAGAGGGCATCGTTCACTACTGCGTCGGCAACATGCCGGGCGCCGTGCCGCACACCTCCACCGTCGCGCTTGCCAACACCACCATCAAGTACGGCCTCATGATGGCCGACAAGGGTCTTGAGGAAGCCATGAAGGCCGACGCCGGTCTCCGTAACGGCCTCAACATCTACGACCACAAGTGCACCAACAAGAACGTCGCCGCCTCCCTCGGATACGTTCTTGAGGATATGTAAATCATTTCTCCCCCGCGTCTTCGGGCGCGGGGGTCTTTTTTCAAAGGAGGGACAACATGAAAGAGATCACTTCCGACGTCTGCGTCCTCGGC
>JAKSPX010000295.1 GCA_024404415.1 Clostridia bacterium
CTCGGTGCGCGAGGAGATCGTCATTTCCCACGCCGCGGAGGCTTCCGAGAGCGAAGCGGGCAGAGCCCTTTCACTGTTGGGGGACAAGCTTGAGGATCTGATCGAATTTTTCCGCTGATGCGGTTCAAAGCCGGAGAGAGCGGGGGAGGCCCCCGCTTTTTCGCGGCATATAGAAGGAAATGCGCGAGCATTTCCTTTTCTTGCTTTTTGAAAGACCGGGAAAAAAGCGGCTTTTTGCGAAAATCTTCCCTCCCGGGCGCATATCCGCTCTCTGTCAGACCATAAAATGGGGAGGTAAGTCCCCCGTGACGGAGGGCAGAACGAGGAAACGGCATGAAAGAAAACCCCAAAAAGAAGACCGAAAAACTGAAAAAAAAGTCGGCCGCACCGCGCGACCGTGAGTCTTTGGCGCCGACCGCAAACATGAAAAAGAGGGTCGTCGGACTCCTCATCGCTGTGTGTCTCACGCTGGTACCCTACCTGCTTTATATGCTGGCGGACGTCCAGATCGCCAACCACGAGACCTGGCAGAAGCAGGCCATCAAGCAGCAGACCCGCAGCATCACCCTTCTCCCGGTGCGCGGCACCATCTACGACGCCAACATGAACGAGGTGGCGGTCAGCACAGTGGTGGAGAACATCGTCCTGGCTCCGGCCAACATCGTGCAGAAGAACACCTCCAAAAAGTTCGACGAACGGCCCATGATCTGCAAATACCTCGCGGAGGTTTTGGATCTTGACGAGGCGGAGCTGATGGAGAAAGCCTATAAGACCGATTCCTACTATCAGGTCGTGGCGAAAAACGTCGATAAATCCATCACCGACCAGATCCGGGCTTTCATCTCGGAGCACAACCTTGCGGGCATTGATTTTTACCCCTCCAGCGAGCGCTATTACCCCTACGGCAGCTTCGCCAGCGCCGTCATCGGCTTCACCAATGCCGACGGCGAGGGCGCCTACGGCGTGGAGCGCACCTACGACGCCATCCTTTCCGGGCAGACCGGCCGCATCATCACGGCGAAAAACCGCAGCGGCGACGCCATGCCCTTCTCCTACGAGCAGTACCTCGACGCGGAGGACGGCTCCGGTGTGGTCCTCACCATCGACCACACGGTGCAGGAGATCCTCATGAAGCACCTTGAGACCGCCACCATCGACAATAACGCCCAGGGCGCGACGGGCCTTGTCTACAGCGTCAAGACCGGCGAGGTGGTCGGCATGGGCTCCTACCCGGATTACGACCTCAACCAGCCGCGCACTCTCACGCCCGAAACGGAATTTGAGATCAGCCTCCTTGAGGAGGATAAACAGAACGAAGCGCGCCTGGAAGCCCTCTATTCCATGTGGAAAAACCAGTGCATCACCGACGCCTACGAGCCCGGTTCCACCTTCAAGACGGTCACGGCCGCCATGGCGCTGGAGGAGAATGCGGTCAAGGTCAGCGATTACTTCTATTGCTCCGGCTCCACTCACGTTGCCGACTGGGATATCTCCTGCTGGAAGCACGGCGGACACGGTTCCCTTGACTTCACCCACGCCGTCATGGGATCCTGCAACTGCGCCTTCATGGAGATCGGCCGCAGGATCGGCGCGACGCGCTTTTATTATTACGCCGACCTCTTCGGCCTGATGGAGAAGACCGGCATCGACCTGCCGGGCGAATCCAGCGGTTATTTTTACAGCGAGGACGAATTTGACGACAATGCCTCCAACCTCGCGGTCGCCACCTTCGGCCAGCGCTTCAAGGTCACCCCCATTCAGATGATCGCCACTGTGGGCGGCATTGCCAACGGCGGCGTGGAAATGAAGCCGCACGTCGTCTCGGCTTACACGGACGAAGAAGGCAACATCATCGAAACGGCCGAGCCCGAGGTGCTCAGAAGCCTCGTCAGCGCCGAGACCTCAAAGACGCTCTGCGACATCCTTGACAAGGTCGTCTCGCTCGGCACCGGGCGCAACGCCTACGTCGCGGGCTACCGTGTCGGCGGCAAGACCGGCACCACCGAAAAATACGCCGCTTCGGTCGAGCATCAGGCCTACATCGCCTCCTTCCTCGGCATCGCCCCCTGCGACGACCCGACCTACGCCGTGCTCATCCTCATCGACGAGCCGAAGGGCTCGCTCCATCAGGGCGGCCAGATCGCGGCCCCGGTGGTCGGCAAGGTCTTCTCGGAGATCCTTCCTTACCTCGGCGTTCCGGCGGTCTACACCCGGAGTGAAATGGAAACGCTCCAGGTCACCGTCCCGAAGATGACCCGTATGTCGCTTTCCGACGCGAAGGCGCGTGCCGCGGCGGCGGGTGTGGAGATCGAGGTCGTGGGTACCAGCGGCTACGTCACCGCCCAGCTCCCGGCCTACGGCGCGAGCATTTCCTCCCGCACCCCGGCGGTTTTATACTGCGGCGAGGAGCCGGAGAACGAAATGACGGAAGTCCCCTCGGTGGTCGGCTTATCCTATGCGTCGGCCGTCAGCCGCATGAAGGCGGCGGGCTTCTACGTCCACGCCACCGGCGCCGTTCAAACCTCGGCGGGCGACTCGGTCCGCGCCAGAAGCCAGTCCTACAAGGCCGGCGCGATGCTGGAAAAAGGCAGCGTCGTCACGGTCGAATTCCTCGACAACAACACCTATAACACGGGCGAATGACCCGTCTTTCCTAAATCGGCATCCCCCTATCGGAGAAAGGCACCATCATGAAGCTACGCGATCTACTGAAAGACACCGAGATCCTGAAAAGCGGGATCGACCTCGAAACGGATGTTACCGGCATCACGCTGGACACCCGAAAGGGCTGTGAGGGCGCGCTCTACGCCGCGCTTCCCTCGCTTTCCGACCCCAACCGCCACGGAAAAGACTACATCGAAAAGGCCAGGGAGGGCGGCGCGAAATGCGTCCTGCTCG
>JAKSPX010000296.1 GCA_024404415.1 Clostridia bacterium
CGCCCGCGTCGTAGATGTACCCCTCCTCCGTCTCGCCGACGAAGGTCGCTTTCAGGCGGCGGATGATCTTATCCGAGGGGCAGTCCTGCACGTAATAGTTGGTGTCGGGCGCGTCGATGAGGGTCAGGTCATGCCACTCCCCGCCTTTGTAACCGACCTTGTTCCAGCCCTCAAGGCGCACAGAAGCAAAGTCCTGCGTCTCGCCGTGGTGGAAGCTGTATTTCGTGATGGGGCTTTGGGCCCATTTGAGCCAGTCGCCCGAGAGGATCTCGGCCTTTTCGCCGTTTTCATAGGTCACGTCAAGTCGGAAGCAGAGCTTGACCTCGCCGTAGGGCGCGCAGTATTCGTTTTTATACCAGCCCGGCGCCAAAAGCACGCCGATGCAGTTTTCTTCCGTGAGGAAATCCTTCACGTCGTATTTCACGGCGTAGATGCGGTGGGAAGTCACCTCGCCATAGACCTTGTAGCAATGCTGGTCGGGGTAGAAATGGAAATCCGAGTTGACCGGGTTGAATTTCTCGTCGCTCACACGCTGACCATTCAGATATAATTCAAAGAAACCGAGGCCGCAGATGGTGATCTCGGCGCTTTTTATCTTTTTGCCAAGCGAAAATTCGCCGCGGATATAGGGCGTGTCGCATTCTCCGCAGGGCGATACCCAGCGCGCGGCACCGAACATTTCATAAGCATTCATACGATCATCCTCTCTTTCAAATCGGTTTTTCCAAAAATTCCTTCGCCGTGATCTCCTTGACGCTTTTGTGATTCTTCACGGCATAGGCGGCGGCATATCCCGCGGCCTCACCCATGGCGCAGCAGTCGCCTGTCACGCGGTAGGACGCCATGGCGACGTGGTCGCCCGAAATGGTCTTCCCGGCCACGATCAACCCGTCCATCGCCTTCGGGCGGAGGGGGCGGTAGGGAATGCCGTAGGGCTTGGTATGGGCGACGTGCTGCTCGGTATTTTTGCTGTCATGAATATCAATACCGAAGGTCGCCACCGTCACGCTGTCCTCGGGGATCAGACCGTCCAACAGATCCTGCGCCTTGATGGTATATTCTCCTTCGATGCGGCGGGATTCGCGCACGCCCATCTGCGGGGCCGACGTGATCAGAACGAGGTCACGGAAATCGTCATCATAGAATTTCAAGGCCTCAAAGCATTCGAGCACCTGCTTTCTGCCTTCAATGACCGCCTGCGTCATGCTTTCCGCATCGAGCGGATTCCTGCCATGCACGTGGGTAAGCTGGATCACCGCAAAATCCGCATTCGGCGCGGGGATCATATACGGCACCCGAAACGGCGAATGTCTGCCTTTCCCCTGCTTTTCAAACGCTTTTTCAAGGACCTCGTAGAGCATAAGCCCATCTTTGTATTTTTGGGGGACGTTGCCGACGACAAACATCATCGTCATCGACTGGCAGCTTTCAAACCCGTCCTCGCCGATAAAGCACTTCACGCCGCAGTCGTAAGCGACCGCCGCGTCGGCGGAGGCGTCGATCACCACTTTGCCGAGATAGGCCTTTCTGCCGCCGATGTTTTCCGCGATCACGCCGCGAATGGCTCCCGCTTCGGTGATCGGGCGGGAATAGCGCGTATCGTAAAGTACCTCGACGCCCGCCTCCCGGCTCAGGCGTTCCAGGAGGGCCTTCATATATTCATAATTGAAGCTCTTGTTCCAGAAGCCGCCCCATGCGTCGTCTTTTTTGAGTTCACCGATGATCTCGGCAAGCAGACCCGACTTGTTTTCGCAGTCAAAAAGCGGATTGATGAAGCCCGAGGTCCACATGCCGCCGAGGCACTGCGTTTTTTCCAAAAGCAGGGTCTTCATGCCCTTTCTCGCGGCGGAAATGGCGGCGGCGCTTCCCGAGGGGCCTCCGCCCACGACGATCACGTCATATTCGCCCGCAACAGGTGTACGCAATTCTTCGTTGATATACTCCATATCTTATTGACCTTTCATTTTCCTGTCCGCTTTTCAGCAATATTGTATGATTTCTTTCCCGACTGAGACGAGGTTATTTGTTTCTACGTTCACCATGCCGTCTTTTCTTTCCACGCGGATGACCGGGCAATCCGGGTTGCGGTTGACGACGTTTGAGATGGTGGAATCCTTGAGATAGCCACCGACGATGATGGCCTGATTGCTCTTGCAGATGACGTTGGAGATGGTGATAAAGCGCATGCCATCGACGAGGTTTTCGCCGTAGAAGCCGCTGTCGCCGAGCAGGATCACGCAGCCCGCCTGATAAAAGTCCGCAGGCGAGGTGTCAACCACGCCGTCGATGACGACGTTATAGATGGAGCAGCCGGCCGGGAGAAGGCGGATGTGGTTGCAGATGCGCCCCTTGGAATAGCCTTTGACGTTCCGGATGATGATGTCGTGGATGTCCTTTTCCCGTCTGGACCAATCCGAGTGCATGACGTGGGTCGTCTGAAGCGACCCGCCGGGGCGGAGCTCATAGCCCGCAATGGCAGTCAGGGCGATGAGATCGTCCCCCGTGCCGCCGGTGATGTCGCTGATGAGGATATCATGGCAGCCGTTCCTAAGGTCGATGCCATCCTGATTCTCGGTGTTATGGAGCATGCCGTCGATCTCCATGGCCATGCACGCGTCAAAGTCGATATTCCTGATCTCACCAAAGGAGCAGGCCTCCCACGAGATGCCCCAGCCGTGGAAATTCACCATGCGGAGGTTCTCGACCGACGAATAGGAGGCGTTGGCAAAGAGAATGCCGACGTCGCGCCAGTCGCCGTACTGCGACTCCCCTTCTTTTCCCGCGTCGGTGCCGTAGGAATGGTCGTGTTGATCCCAGAAGGTGAGCTCATCGAGGGTTCTCCGCTCTGCGGGCACCCAGGAATTCGCCATGGCGCAGCTGTCCTCCGGCTCTCTCG
>JAKSPX010000297.1 GCA_024404415.1 Clostridia bacterium
GCGTGCGGGATGGAAAGCTGCATCTGGTTGATGATGAGCTTCTGTTTCACGGTCTTCTGCAAAAGGGCGATCTGCATGGGGTTGTGGTTGGAAACGCCGAACGCGCCGACCTTGCCGGAGCTTTCCAGTTCGTCAAATGCACTGGCAACCTCTTCCGGCTCCATCAGAAGGTCCGGGCGGTGGAGAAGCAGAACGTCGACGTGATCGACGCCGAGTCTTTTCAGCGAGCCCTCGACTGAGGAGAGGATGTGCTCTTTGGAGAAATCGTAGCGGCCGTCGTGGATGGAGCACTTGGTCTGGATGACGAGGTTGTCTCTTGCGCCGGGATGTCTTTTCAGAATGCCGCCGAAGACCTCTTCGCTCCTGCCGCCGCCGTAGATATCGGCATGATCAAAATAGTTGTAGCCCGACTCGATGGCCGCTTCAAAATAAGCGTCGGCCTCCTTTTCCGTCATGCCGCTGATGCGCATGCAGCCGAGGGCCACCTGAGAGACTTCTTTTTCCTTTGAAAACGTATGGATGTACTTCATAATCTATGCTCCTTAATATAATTTTTCACAAGCTGATATTCACTTAGCCGAAGGCTGAATGAGATCCGTTTTTGCTGTAGCTTTGCCACAGCAAAAACACCCTGAGGCGAGTGATGCGAGCCCTCGCGCCGAGCAAACAAGCAAACGCGCGTGCGATAAGCGCGAGTAATCAATTGTAAAACGCAGTTTTACAATTGGTCAGTCAAGTGCGTCGGTAACGTCCGCTTCCAGCTCCTGACTGGTTCTGGAACCCGCGCCGCCGTCATAGTGGGAGTTTTTCATATAGACCACCGTGATCTGATTTGCCGGGTCGACCCAGAAATGGGTGCCGTAAGCGCCCGACCATCCGAACGTCCCGACCGGGAGGATCCAGTAGGTTTCGTCGGTGATGACTCTCACGCCGAGGCCCCAGCGCTGATTGCCCTCCATGATGGCTTCCGGGATGCGCGCCTGCGACATAAGCGAGACATATTCCTTCGAAAGGACGCGCCTGCCATTATACTCGCCCTTATGAAGAAGCATTTCGGCGAAATGCAGATAATCGTGAAGCGTGCCTGCAAGACCTGCGCCGCCTGAGAAATGGGTGGTCGGGACATTGCCGAAAACCTTACCGGGGATCATCGGACCGACGGCGTTTTTGCCATCGACCTTGTTGTGCATGATGACCATTCTCCCCCACTGCTCCTCGGTCGGCATGAAGGTGGTGTCCGGCATATCGCAGGGAGTGAAGAGGTTTTCCCTGAGGAATTCTTCATAATTCATACCCGAGACGATCTCAACGATGCGCGCGAGGATATCAAAGGCCTCGACGCCGCTGTAGGCCTGACGGGTATAGGGTTCAAAGGCCGCGCCCGCTTTGGCGTAAGCCGGCATGGCGGATTCCAGCGTCTTCAGCTCCTCTTCGGTGAAGCCCGCCCACGTTTTGTTCGCCACCTCATCGCTGCCGATGCCGGAGGTGTGGGTCAGGAGGTGGAAGATGGTCGGGAGGGTCTTCACCTCGCCGAAGTCGGCGATCTCGCCCTTTTCGTCGAAATTACGGATATGGAGCCCCTTGAAGCAGGGGATGTATTTTTCGATGGGGTCGCGGAGCGAAAGAAGGTTCTTATCCCAGAGGATGCCGATGGCAGCCGCCGTGACGGGCTTGGACATGGAGGCGAGGCGATACATGGTGTTTACGCCGATCTTTTCGCCGTTTTCCTGCGTCTGTTCGCCGAAATAGCCTTCAAACGCCATTTGCCCACCCTGCATGACGGCGATGGCCGCCGCGCCGACATTGCATTCCGCCACGTTTTCCGACATGCGGGTCTCGATGTTCTTTCTGAGTTTTACAAGGTCAAGATTCTTCATAGTTCCGGTCCTTTTCTCTATTCCGGCGGCAAAGCAGCTTCACCGCGTCTTTTTTATCATGCTGCGTATTTGCGGAGTATTGTTTTCACTAATATAACACCAACCGGAGGGGATGTCAATCGGGCGCGCCTATTATATGTAGAAATATAAAAAAGCACGCTTTCGCGTGCTTCGGGTATTCCGTATTTCAGCCGATGATCTCAAGCTGATCTAAGTAAACGTAGCTGATCTCGTCCCTGCCTTCGCAGAAATAAGCGAGTTCGGGCGGCCAGGATTCCGGTCTGACCTCGCAGCCCATGGGATCCACATTGACGATGGTGCCGATGATGCCGCGGTTATCCCTGACCTTCATGCCCACCGAAAAATACTTATCGAACCCGGGAGCCTCCGGCACTTCCATCTTGCCGCCGACAACCTTTTCCAGTTCTACTTCATTGAGTTTCTTTTCTTTCATTTCTTTTACCCTCCGTTTTTCTTCTTTATGTTGATCACACTTCGTACTTTGCCGGGTCGGTTTTGGTCAGATCGGCGATCCTGCCGTCACCGTCTTCTTTTCTGAG
This sequence comes from Clostridia bacterium, assembly GCA_024404415.1. GTDB lineage: Bacteria > Bacillota > Clostridia > Oscillospirales > QAMX01 > RUG11797. The sequence continues at coordinate 2,438 of JAKSPX010000297.1, forward strand.
GTTGGTCTCCCCCATGCATCCGGTGGTGGGCACAAGTTCTTCCTTCTTCCTACCTCTTTTTTTCTTTTCCAGTTCGACTTCATTGAGTTTCTTTTCTTCCCTTCCCTTCGCTCTCCGGTTCCTGATTGCACCCTAATATACGACGGAGCGTGAAAGATGGCTACCGGATTTTTATAAACTTACTCCCCTCTTCAATCCAGCCATTTGCCCATCCCGATGTGGAAGACGGTGCCCTCGGCGAAGGCTTTTTTGATGCTTCGCTGCAGGGATGTCTTTTCCTTCAGCGGAGCCTCCGGGTCGTTGGTGCCGAAGCCGAAGTGGAGGGCGACGGCGAGCTGGTCATTTTAGAGGGCGTCGATGAAGAAGGCGAGGATCTGCTCGTTCCCATCGAGGATGACGATACCTTTGAGGAGATCGCCGGCATTTTCGAGGAGCGTCTGGCGGATTATTATGA
>JAKSPX010000298.1 GCA_024404415.1 Clostridia bacterium
TCCAGCCCTCTCCGCGTCCTACGGACGCACCTCTCCCGGAGGGAGAGGCTTCCAGGCTTGTGCTGAATCGCCGAATCGCTTATGGCGCAATCGCGTTCTACTGAATACCGAATACTGAATAAAGAAACGGATTGCCACACCAGTCTGCGGACTGGCTCGCAATGACAAAGGAGATACATTGGCACGGCAGCGGGAAACTCCTAACTCCTCCCTCCTCACTCCTCACTCCTAACTTTTCAATCGTTGACTATTTCCCCAAACTGTGCTAAAATATCATGATGCAGAATTATCTTGGAGGATCAGTCTATGTGGACCGCCGACGGGTGGAAGGATTACGAATTATTGGATTCCGGCGACGGAATGCGGCTGGAGCGTTGGGGAAAGTACGTCCTCTCGCGCCCCGACCCGGTGGCCTTATGGGAGCCCGCCTCCCCGGCGCTCTGGGGTAAGGCCGACGCGGTCTACCACCGTTCGGCCTCCGGCGGCGGCAAATGGGACATCTCCTCTCTGCCCGAAAAATGGGTCATCAATTACAAGGACATCCGCCTGATCGTCAAGCCGATGGGCTTCAAGCACACCGGCGTTTTCCCCGAGCAGGCCGCCAACTGGGACTGGGCCGCCGATCTCATCCGCAGCGCAGGCCGCCCCATCCGCGTGCTCAACCTCTTTTCCTACACCGGCGGCGCGACGGTCTCGGCTGCCGCGGCGGGCGCTGAGGTCTGCCACGTCGACGCGGCCAAGCGCATCATCGCCCAGGCAAAGGAAAATGCCGAGGTCTCCGGCCTCGGGGATGCGAAGATACGCTGGATCGTGGACGACTGCCGCAAATTCATCGAGCGTGAGATCCGCCGCGGCAAGACCTACGACGCCATCATCATGGACCCGCCCTCCTACGGGCGCGGCGCGTCAGGCGAGGTCTGGAAGCTCGAAGAAGACCTCTACCCCTTCCTGCTTCTCGCCAAAAAGCTTCTTTCCGATAAGCCGCTTTTCGTCCTCGTCAATTCCTACACCGCGGGGCTTTCCCCCGCCGCGGGCTACTACGCCGTCGGCGAGGCCTTTAAGGAATATAAGCCGACCGTGCTTTCCGACGAAGTCGGTTTGCCGTGTACCTCAACTAAGAAAGTCCTCCCCTGCGGCATAGCCGTCAGAACTCAATTTTAAAACTTCGTTTTAAAATTGTCTTCTCGCGCTTATCGCTCTCCCTTCGGTCGTTTGCTCGGCGCGAGGGGCTCACCCTGTTCGCCCTAAGGTGTTTTTGAGTCGGCAAAGCTGCCTCAAAAACAAATTAAATACATATCCGGGACTCATCCCAATTGATTATTTCATAAAGGTTTTTACTATGTTCAAAGCCGTTGATCTGACATTTCAATATGATCCCGCTACGCCCATCGTGCTCGACCACATCAATTTAGAGGTGGAAGAGGGCTCCTTCACGGCGCTTTTGGGGCACAACGGGTCGGGGAAATCCACCCTCGCGCGGCAATTTTCGGCCTTCCTGCTCCCTTCGGGCGGCAAGGTCTACGTCGCTGGGCTGGACACGTCGGTGGAGGATAATCTCCCCCTCATCCGCCGCACCTCCGGCATGGTGTTCCAGAACCCGGATAACCAGATCGTCGCCGCCGTGGTGGAGGACGACGTGGCCTTCGGCCCGGAAAACCTCGGCATTCCGACCGAAGAGATGCGCGTTCGCGTGGACGAGGCCTTAAAGGCCGTCGGGATGTACGAATTCCGCAATCACGCCCCGAATCTCCTCTCCGGCGGGCAGAAACAGCGCGTCGCTATTGCGGGTATCATCGCCATGATGCCCAAGGCCATCGTCTTCGACGAGCCGACCGCCATGCTGGACCCCAAGGGCCGCGAGGAGGTCATCAGGACCATCCGCACCCTCAACAAGGAATATCACATCACCGTCGTGCTCATCACCCACCACATGAACGAAACGGTCGACGCCGACCGCGTGGTGGTGATGAACAAGGGCGCCATCGCCCTCGACGGCACGCCCTCCGAGGTCTTCACCCACGTCGAAGAGCTCCGCGCCATCGGCCTTGAGGTGCCGACCACCGTCGCCCTCGCCTACGAGCTCAATAAACACGGTTTCCATCTTGATTTACACAATATTTCCATAGAAGACTGCGCAAGCGCGATCGTGAAAGAGTTGAAAGCGTAAGAGCGATTCAGCACTATCTCGGAAGGCTCCCTCTTTGAGGGATGCCGCCGCTTGCGGCGGAAGGGTGTAGCCGAAGGCTGTAATGCCGCCGCTTGCGGCGGAAGGGTGTAGCCGAAGGCTGTAAGCTGGCGAGCGCAGCGAGCCTGAAGGAGTTAATGCCGCGGTAAGCAGAGTGCAGCTAATTAAGCGACATTCTCGTGACTCCTTCCGTCAAAAACTTCGTTTTTGCCACCTCCCTCTGTGAGGGAGGCTTCCGACTTCGTGCGTTTTCGCGTAATCGCGTTCTCCTGAAAACTGAATACTGAAAACTGAAAACTCCTCACTCCTAACTCCTAACTCCTCACTCCTAACTCCTAACTTCTAACTCCTCCCTCCTAACTCCTAATTTCCAGAAAGGATCTACATCTTGTCCGACATCGAAATGAAGCCCATTCTCGAGACCCGCGCCCTGACGCACGTTTACGGCGAGGGCACGCCCTTCCGCCACGTGGCGCTGGAGGACGTCAACCTAAAAATCTACCCCGGCGAGCTGATCGGGCTGATCGGCCACACCGGGTCGGGCAAGTCTACCCTCATCCAGCATTTCAACGGCCTACTAAAGCCCACCTCGGGCGAAATCTTATTAAACGGCGAGGATATCCACCGCACCAAGTCTTCGACGGTCGCGGCGCGCTTTTCCGT
>JAKSPX010000299.1 GCA_024404415.1 Clostridia bacterium
TGAGGAGGGCTGCGGCCGCGTCGGGGGGCGCGGAGGGGAGAAATTCCTTGTAGCCGATGGCCGGCATGGCGGTGGAATCGGAAGGAAGATGCATGGAAAGGACTCTTTCGGCCTCCGTAGATAACCCTGCTTCCATCATGAGGTCGACGCGGCGGTCGATGCGCGAGGCGAGGAGCGCGCGGTCGGGAAAGTCCAGCGTGAAATAGAGAAGGTCGTATTTCGGCTCCGGCGCGTAAAATGCGAGGTCGCTCGCCTTTTTCCCGGTGGCGCGGATGAGCTCAAGGGCGCGGAGGACGCGCTTGCGGTTGTGCGGGTGAATGGCGTCGGCGCGCTCGGGATCCAGCTTTGATAGCTTTTCCCAGAGCGCCTGGTCACCGTATTCCCGGGCAAAAGCCTCCATTTCGGCGCGGTATTCAGGGTCGCCCGCGACGGGTGCAGGCTCTGCCCCCTCGGTGAGCGCTTTGATATAAAACCCGGTGCCGCCCACCACCATGGGGACGTGCCCGTGAGAGGCAATTTCTTCTATGGCTGCGGAGGCGAGGCGGACATAGTCGGAAACCGAGAAATTTTCACCGGGGTCAGCCACGTCGAAAAGGTAATGCGGCACGCCCTCCCGCTCTTCAAAGGTCGGTTTGGCGGTGGCAATATCCAGCGTGCGGTAGATCTGCATGGAATCGGCCGAGACGATCTCCAGTGAAAAGGCCTTGGCCAGAGCGATGGAAAGAGAGGTCTTGCCGGAGGCGGTCGGGCCGCCGAGGACGATCAGCTTCTGTTTTTCACAAGCCATCAGCCGAGCCTCCCGAAGCGTTTTTCCAGTTCGTTTTTGGTGATGCGGAAGGCGCAGGGGCGGCCGTGCGGGCAGAAACGGATGTCTTCAAAATCCAGCACACGGGCGCAGAGCGCTTTCAATTCCTCCTCGGAATTGACGTTCCCGCCCTTGACGGCGGCGCGGCAGGCGACCGAGTAGAGTAATCTTTCTCTGACCGAGAGGCGCTTGGCGTGCGGCCCCGCGGAGAGGGCCGAGGCGCTCTCGGATGGGGCTCCGGCGATGTCACCGCCGGCGAGGCACAGGGGTACACGGCGGACGAGCAGACTGCCGCTTCCGAAATCCTCTAATTCAAACCCGGCCTTTTCCATTTCGTCAAAGGCGGCAAGCAGGAGGGAATATTCGTCGCGCGCAAGGCGGATGACCTGCGGCGCGAGAAGAAGCTGGGAATCCGGCTCTCCCTCGTGGGTCAGAAGCGCTTCGTATAAAAGCCGTTCGTGTGCGGCGTGTTTGTCGATGATAAAGAGGTCGTTTTCGCCCTCCGCCACGATGTAGGTGTGGAATAACTCGCATTTGAAGCGGTAGGGCGCGTCGTCCTTCAATAACGAAAGCGAAAGGGGCTTGACTTCCGCGGGCGCCTTTTGGGGGGCGGCGGGCGGCTCCTCCCGGGTTTCTTCCGAGAGGGGGAAGGAAACGGGCGACGAAGAATAGGTGTAGGTGATGCCCGCCACGGGAGAAGGCGCTTCCTCTTCCTTTTCTTTTTCAGCAGGGACGATGTCCGGGAGTGGGGAAGGAGCCGCAACGCGAACGGGAGATGGCTCGGTAAGCGGGATCGTAACGGGAGTTTCCTCTGCCTTGATCGGTTCAGGAGAGGCGGCGGGAGCGGAAACGGGGAGCGTGTCGATCACGTCGGAACCCGAGAGCATGGACTTGATGCCGAAATAGAGGCAGTCGAAAACGTCCTTTTCCCGCACGAATTTGACCTCCGACTTGGTGGGATGCACGTTGACGTCCACCAGTTCGTAGGGAAGCGAGATGTCGAGGAAGCAGAAGGGGTGCTTGCCAAAGGGCATGGCGTTTTTGTAGGCCTCGTCCAACGCCTCGGAAAGCATTTTATTCCTGATGGGACGGGTATTCACGCTGAAATACTGCATGGCGCGGTTGCCGCGTCCGGCAGTCGGAAGGCAGGAAAAGCCCTCGGTGTGTACGCCGTTGTAGTCGTAGCGGAAGGGCAGGAGCTTGGTCGCGTAGTCGCGGCCGTAGATGCAGTAAATGGCCGAGAGCAGACTGCCGTCGCCCGGCGTGTGCAGAACCTCGCGCCCGTCCTTGAACATGCGGAAGGAGACTTCGGGGTGAGCAAAGGCGGCGCGTTCGACCACACTTTCCACCATGGAAGCCTCGCTGATGTCGCGTTTCATGAATTTCAGGCGCGCGGGGGTGTTATAAAAGAGGTCGGAAACCGTGATGGAAGTGCCTTCGGGGCAGCCGACCGGCTCCTCGGAGACGATCTCTCCTGCGACGGCATGGATCTCACAGCCTTCGTGGGTGGTGCGGGGACGGGCCAGACCGTGGTGGCAATGCATCGGGTCAAGTATCTTCTGGAGAATCCGGCCTTTTCTTGGAGACGGCGGAAATGGCTGCCAGCGCCTCACCGCGGAAGCCCATGGTGATGATGCCCGTGAGGTCGTCGGTGGGGAGCTTGCTGGTGGCGTGGCGGGAGAAGCAGAGGCGCGCGTCCTCCTTTTCCATCCCACAGCCGTCGTCGGCGATGCGGATCATGGAAAGACCGCCGGCTTCCGCCCAGACGGTGATATTTTCGGCACCGGCGTCCAACGAATTTTCGATCAGCTCCTTGGCCACCGAGGCGGGTCTTTCGCAGACCTCGCCCGCGGCGATCAGGTCGCGCAGGTGAGGCGGCAGAACGCGGATGACGGGCATGGCGATCCTTCCTTTCTGTAAAAATAAAGTGAAATTCTGATGTGTCCGGGGATTATTTTAGCGGTATTTCCTGCGTTCCGTCCCCGGAAAGGTAGTGTTCCTTCACGCCGAGAGCCTCCATCCATTTGCGCTGGTGCTT
>JAKSPX010000003.1 GCA_024404415.1 Clostridia bacterium
TGGTGATTTTTCTCATATCAGATCTCGTCGGTCTCGGTTTCCACAGAAGTCTCTTCGATTTCCTCGTCCGAAACAGATTCAACTGCTTCTTCCGGCTCTGCGGCTGCCGCAGCGATGGAAATGATCTTCTCATCCTCCTGGGCGCGCATCACGATAACGCCCTGGGAAGCACGTCCGCAGCGGCGGACGCCTTCGATGGCGGTGCGGATGATGGTGCCGGAAGAGGAGATGATGAGGATATCCTCTTCGTTTTCGTCCGGAATGACCATACCGGCCACGTCGCCGGTCTTTTTGGTCAGGGTGTGCAGGATCATGCCCTTGCCGCCTCTTCCGTGGAGTGAAAATTCCTCGATCGGCGTCTTCTTGCCGTAGCCGTTTTCGGTGATGGTGAGCACCTCGCAGCGCTCGGGCGTCTTGGCCGCGCCGATGATCTCATCGTCGTCCTCCAGACGCATACCGATGACGCCGACGGCACTTCTGCCCATGCAGCGGACGGTGTTTTCATTGAAGCGGACGGCAAAGCCCTTCTTGGAGCAGAGAATGACCGTGTCGTCGCCGTCGGTGATGAAGGAAGATACAAGCTCGTCGCCCTCATTGATGACCAGCGCACGGATACCGGCTTTTCTGGTGGTCTCAAGGTCACTGATGCGTGTCCTCTTCACGACACCCTTCTTGGTGACGAGGAAGAGATAGCGGTCGTCATATTCTCTGAGGCAGAGGCCGGAGGTCACGCGCTCATCGCCGGAAAGCTGGAGATAGTTGACGATGTTGGCGCCTCTCGCCGTTCTGCCGCCTTCGGGGATCTGATAGCCCTTGAGGCGGAACATTTTGCCCGTGTTGGTGAAGAAGAGGATGTAATCGTGCGTCGAGCAGATGAATATCTTCTCAACGGCGTCTTCTTCGCGGGTGGAAAGGCCGGTAATGCCGCGGCCGCCGCGCTTCTGCTGACGGTAGGTGCTGACCGGCAGACGCTTGATATAGCCGAGTCTGGTCATGGTGAAGACATTGTCTTCCTCTTTGATCAGATCTTCGATATCCAGATCGTCCTCAACCGCTTCGATGGCTGTGCGGCGGTCGTCTCCGTACTTGTCGCGGAGAGCGGCAAGCTCTTCCTTGACGACGGCGTAGATGTTCGCGTCGCAGGAAATGATCTCCTCATATTCCGCGATCTTACGCATGAGTTCGTTATATTCGTTTTCAAGGTCCTCGGCGGCCAGGTTGGTGAGCTGACCAAGGCGCATGTTGACGATAGCCTGCGCCTGCACTTCGGTGAGACCCTTGACCTTGTCCGGCTGATCCTCGGAATTGTCGCCCGTCACCTTGAGGAGGTTCAGGACTTCATATTCCTTGAATTCCTCCATCAAACGCGCCTTGGCTTCGGCTTCGGTGCGGCTGGTGCGGATGATGTGGACCACCTTGTCGATGTTGTCGACGGCGATCTTCAAGCCTTCGCGGATGTGCGCTCTTTCCATGGCGCGGCGGAGATTGAAGCGGGTCCTTCTATATACGACTTCTCTCTGGTGGCGGATATAGTGATAAATGCACTCGCGGAGGGAGAGCGTCTTCGGCTGGTTGTTGACCAGCGCAATGAGGTTGACGGTGAAATTGGACTGTAATTCGGTGTAGCTATAAAGCTGATTGAGCACTACCTGCGGGTTGGCGTCCTTGCGGAGTTCGATGACGACGCGGAGGCCTTCGCGGTCGGATTCGTCGCGGAGGTCGCTGATGCCGTCGATCTTCTTATCTTTGTGAAGCTCGGCGATGTGCTCGATCATGCGGGCCTTGTTGACCATGTAGGGGATCTCGGACACGGCGATGCGGTAGCGGCCGTTGCCGTATTCCTCGATCTCCGCCTTGGAGCGGATGCGGATGGTGCCGTGGCCGGTCGCATAGGCGGCGCGGATGCCCGATCTGCCCATGATAACGGCGCCGGTCGGGAAATCAGGACCCTTGACAAACTGCATCAGGTCGTCCATTTCGGCGTCCGGATGGTCGATCATGTAGAGGGAGGCGTCGATGACCTCGCGGAGGTTGTGCGGCGGGATATTGGTGGCCATGCCGACGGCAATGCCCATGGAACCGTTGACAAGGAGGTTCGGGAAGCGCGACGGGAGGACCGTCGGCTCCATCAGACGGTTATCATAGTTGGGCATGAAATCGACGGTGTCTTTTTCGATGTCGCCGAGCATTTCGACCGATAATTTGGTCATCTTCGCTTCGGTATAACGCTGTGCAGCGGGGGGATCGCCGTCCACCGAGCCGAAGTTGCCGTGGCCGTCCACCAGCGGATAACGCATGGAGAAGGTCTGCGCAAGGCGCACCAGCGCATCGTAGACCGCAGCGTCGCCGTGGGGGTGATAATTGCCCATAACGTCGCCGACCGTGCTGGCCGACTTACGGTAAGCGCGCTCCGGCAGGAGGTTATTGTTGTACATGGTGTAGAGGATGCGTCTGTGGATCGGCTTTAAGCCGTCGCGCACGTCTGGAAGGGCGCGGCTGACGATGACCGACATGGCATATTCCAGGAAAGACTGCTTGACTTCCTTTTCAATGTCCACCGGTACGATTTTCTGATTTTCGTAATTGATATCCATTTATTCTGCCTCTCTTAAATATCGAGGTTGGTCACGTATTTTGCGTGCTTTTCGATATATTCCTTACGCGGGGCGACCAGATCACCCATCAGAAGCGTAAAGGCTGCGTCGGCTGCCGCGGCGTCTTCCATTTCCACCTTGCGGATGGTGCGGCAGGAGGGATCCATGGTGGTCTCCCAGAGCTGTTCGGGGTTCATTTCACCGAGGCCCTTGTAGCGCTGGATGCCGTCCTCGTTCACGCCGCCGAGCTCATTGACGATCTCCTGCATTTCCTTGTCGTCATAAGCATAGCGCGGCGGGAGCTTGCCCTTCTGGATCTTGTAAAGCGGCGGCTGAGCCAGATAGACATACCCGGCCTCGATTAGCGGGCGCATATAACGGAAGAAGAAGGTCAGTAGCAGGCAGCGGATGTGGCTGCCGTCGACATCGGCATCGGCCATGATGATGACCTTGTGGTAACGGACCTTGGTCACGTCAAATTCGCTGCCGATTCCGGCACCGAGCGCCGTGATGATGGGCGCCAGCTTGTCGTTTCCGTAAATGCGGTCGACGCGGGCTTTTTCGACGTTGAGCATCTTGCCCCACAGGGGAAGGATGGCCTGATATTTTCTGTCGCGTCCCTGCTTGGCGCTGCCGCCTGCAGAGTCGCCCTCAACGATGTAGATCTCGGTGTTTTCGGGATTTCTGTCCTGGCAGTCCGCAAGCTTGCCGGGGAGGGAAGCGCTGTCGAGCGCCGATTTGCGGCGGGTGGCTTCCTTGGCCTTTCTGGCTGCTTCACGCGCACGGGAGGCGGCAACTGATTTTTCGAGGATCAGCTTGGCAACGGCAGGATTTTCCTCCAGGAAGGCGGTGAGCTTTTCCTGCACCAGCGCATCGACCATGGTTCTGATCTCGGAGTTCCCGAGTTTGGTCTTGGTCTGGCCTTCAAACTGCGGCTCCTGCAATTTCACGCTGATGACTGCCGCGAGACCTTCGCGCACGTCGTCGCCGGTCAGGATCTTGTCGTCGCTCTTGATGATGTTTTTCTTCTTCGCGTAGTCGTTGATGACGCGGGTCAGAGCTGTCTTGAAGCCGGTCTCGTGCATGCCGCCCTCGGTGGTGCGGACGTTGTTGGCAAAGGAGAGGATATTTTCGTTGTAGCTGTCGTTATACTGTAAGGCGATGTCGGCGCTGGAGCCGTCCTTGGTACCGGAAATGAAGATGACCTTGTCGTGGATGAGACCTTTATTGGTGTTGAGGAATTCCACGAAGGAGGCCACGCCGCCCTCATAGCAGAAGCTTTCCTGCTCGATCTCGTCGGGATTGCGGCGGTCGGTCAGGGTGATGCGCAGACCGGCGGTCAGGAAGGCCGCTTCACGCAGAAGAGACTTGAGAGTATCATAATCGTACACCGTGTCTTCAAACATTTCCGGGTCGGGCTTGAAGGTGACGGTCGTACCGGTTTCTTTCTGTTCGCCGATTTTCTTAAGAGAATAGCAGGGCACGCCGCGCTCAAAGCGCTGCATCATGAGGTTTTCGCCGTCATGGCAGACAACGACCTCCAGCCATTCGGAAAGCGCGTTGACGACCGATGCGCCGACGCCGTGCAGACCGCCGGAGACCTTGTATCCGCCGCCGCCGAATTTGCCGCCCGCGTGCAGGACGGTGTAAACGACCTCAACGGTGGAGGTGCCGGTCTTCGGATGAACGCCGGTCGGTATACCGCGGCCGTTATCTTCGACGCGGATGATCTCGCCCGGAAGAATGTCGACCTTGATGTGGGTGCAGAAGCCCGCAAGAGCTTCATCGACCGCGTTGTCAACGATCTCGTGCACCAGGTGGTGAAGACCGCGCGACGAGGTTGTGCCGATATACATACCGGGGCGTTTTCTGACCGCTTCCAGACCTTCGAGGATCTGGATCTGGCTTTCGTTGTAGTCCTTTCCGTTCTTCTGATCGACGGAAGGATTTTCGGAGTGCAAGATTTCTTCGCTCATGAGTAGCTGGCTGCCTTTCTAATCAGATCTCGGGGAACTCATCGGGTTCCGCCAGGGGATTTTGACGTTTGGATATGGTCTGCGAGGTGATGGGGGAGAGAATGGTTTGAAGCGTGTCTCCCCACTCGGTGACGATGATGGATTTCGGGAGGTCGAATGGGCCGCAGATATTTAAGAAATGGCCTTCTTTTTCGCATTTTTTCAGGAATTCTTCTCCTCCTGCGGAGGAAGTGAGGTTATCGAGGTCGAAGATACCGAGGATATCTTCTTCGGACACCATGTGTCCGCCGCCGACGTGGATATACATCAGATCAGTTCCTCCCTGAGGATGCTTCCTTCGCGGAATTCAAAGTATTTGCCGCTTTTGATGGTGTCTTTCGGAATGGTGTCGCAGCAGGTGATGAATATCTGCCCGCCGCCGATGTGATTGAGAATAAAATTCTGCCGGAGGGGATCGAGCTCGGATAAAACGTCATCCAGAAGCAGGATCGGCTCGGTAGACGTGTCTTTTCTTATGATCTCGCGCTCGGCGAGCTTCAGGGAAAGCGCCGCGCTTCTCATTTGACCCTGGGAGGCATAGCCTTTGGCGGAATAATCGTCGATGTCGATCAGAATGTCGTCCTTATGAATGCCGGAAAGGCAGGTCTCGGACTCAAATTCGCTCGTCATCAATTCCCCAAGCCTCTGATAAAGGAGAGCGGCGTTTTTTTCGGCGTTTCCTTCCGGATCGGCGCGGGAGACCGTCTTATAGGTCAGGGTGAGGGTTTCCTTGCCGCCGGAAAGAGAATGGTGAATAGGCGACGCGGTTTTGGCAAGCAAGGCGAGGTAATTCCTTCTCATGCACATGATCTCGGCGCCGTAACGGGCAAGCTCGATGTTGTAGGCGTCGCAGAGCCGCTTGTTTTCCTCGCTGATCTCCTCTTTGATGAGTGCCCGCTTCATGCGGAGAGTCTTGTTGTAGCGGGAGAGTGATTCGAGATAGCGGGGACGGATCTGGCAGAGGGGAAGGTCGAGAAGTCTTCTTCTCTCCGAAGCCCCTTCCTTGATGATGTGCAGATCGTCGGGCGTGAACAGAACGGCCGGCAAAAGCCCTACGATGTCGGCGCTTCTTTTCTGAAGGATGCCGTTGGAGGTGATGCGTTTGCGGTTTTGGGACGTAAAGAGGATCTCAAGGTCGAAATCCCGGATGCCGTTATGCATCTTCTCGGCGATGTAAGCGGAATCTTCGCCGTGGCGGATCATGGTCTCGTCTTTGTTGGTGCGGAAGGAACGGGCGGTCGAAAAGTAGAAGAGCGCTTCGATGAGGTTGGTCTTTCCCTGCGCGTTCTGCCCGGTGATGACGTTGACGTCGGGAGAAAAGTCACAGGCGAGGTGCTGAAAATTTCTGAAATTTTCAAATTCGACCGAAAGGATCGGCATGGTGTGCGCGCCTCCGCGTATTCAGTTTTTGAGTCTGTCCTGCATGATTATCTGGATGTAGTCGTCCTCGTCCTTCGGCGTGATGACGCAGGGAAGGACCGGGGAGGCAAGCTCCATGGTCAGCTCGTCAGTGTCGACGGCCTTGATGGCGTCGAGGAAAATGCGGCTGTTGAAGCCGATCTCGAATTTATCAAAGGAATCGTCAAGGATGATCTCGTCGCTGGCGTTGCCGAGGGTGGAGGTGCAGCTCAGGCGGGCGGCGTTTCCGGAGAGAGTGAAGCGGATGTGGTTTCTCAGTCTCTCGTTGATGATGAGGGAAACGCGTTCGGCGGCGTCGGAGAGTCTCTTCTTGGAAATGGTGGCCGTGATATTGCCTTTCTTCGGGATGAAGGTGGTGTAATCGTAATATTTGCCTTCGAGGAGGCGGGAAATGACGGTGGTGTTTTCAAGCTGGAAGCAGATCTTTTTGCTGGAAAGGTAGACTTCAAGGCTTTCCTCGTTGTCTTCGAGAATCTTTTCAAGTTCTCTGGCGGTGTTGCCGGGGAGGACGAAGTCAAAATCCTTCTGGTCGGCGGTGAAGTTCAGAAGCTTTTCTCTGCGGAGAGCCATGCGGTAATTGTCGATGGCGACGATGTTGAGGACGCCGCCCTTGATGTCGAAATAAAGACCGGTGAGGATGGGCTTGATGTCGGTCTGCGCGGTGGCGAAGATGGTTTTGGTAATCATGTTCTTCAGGACGTCCTGATTGATGGTGAAGGACATCTCGTTTTCAATGGTCGGGAGCTCGGGGAATTCGGAGGGGTCTATGAGCGGGATGGAGAATTCGACCGGGCCGCATTCGATTCTCGTAATGCCGGGGCCTTCGCTTTCAAAGACGACGTCTTCGTCGGGAAGCTTGTGGATGATGTCGGAGAAAAGGCGGGCGTTGACGACGGTCTTGCCTTCTTCTTCGACGTTCGCGGGGCACTTGGTGGTGATGCCGATCTCGAGATTATAAGAAGTGAGGATGAGCCCCTCCTTGCGGCAGTCGATCAGGATACCTTCGAGAGCGGGGATGGCGTTTTTAGATGCGACGGCGCGGGAGGTGATATTGATGGCGTCGGAAAGGATGGCCTTCTGGCAGGTAAACTTCATTTTGATTCTCCTCTTGTAATAAAAGAATGTTGTGTATAATTTGTTGTTGTAGTAGGACCTGGGAAAGTGTGGATAAAAGAGGAAAGCGGCTTGAGAGGCGGAAAAGAGAGGAATTGACTTCTGTTGATAAAAAGAGGTGGCGAAAAAGCGGTGAGGAAAAATGCACACGAGGTCAACATTCACTTTTCCCCTGTGGAAAAATATGTGTGGATTTGTGGATTACCCTTTGCTGGAAATATTGGTGGAAAGATCCTTGATGAGGGTCTTGAACTCGGGCTCTTTTTTCATCATGGTTTCGACTTTGTTGATGGCGTTCATGACGGTGGTGTGGTCCTTGCCGAATTCGCGGCCGATCTCAGGTAAGGAAAGGCCGGTCTTTTCGCGGATGATGTACATGGCCACCTGGCGAGGGATCAGCGTTTCTTTTTTGCGGCTGACCGAGCGGATGGTGTCGGGCTCGATGCCGTAGAACTTGGCGACCTCGTTGATGATCAGTGTCGGCGTCACCATGATCTCCGGGTCGTCGTGAAGGACTTCCTTGATGGCTTCGTTGACCAGGTCGATGTCGATCTTCTGGCGGAGCAGATTCTTTTTCGCCATGAGCTTGCGGACGGTGCCTTCGATCTGACGGATGTTGGCCTTGATGGAGGTGGCGATGTACTGGGAGAGGCTGTCCGGCAGGTCGAGGCCGAGGAGCTCGGCTTTGTTTTTCACGATCGCCATTCTGGTCTCGTAGTCCGGCACCTGGATGTCGGCCAGAAGACCGGCCTCGAAGCGCGAGCGGATGCGGTTTTCCAGGTTGTACATTTCCTTGGGCGGACGGTCGGCGGTCATGACGATCTGGATGTGGTTGTTATAAAGCTCGTTGAAGGTGTAGAAGAATTCCTCTTCAGTTTGCTTCTTGCCGGCGATGAACTGGATATCGTCGATGAGAAGAAGGTCGGCCTGGCGGTATTTGACGCGGAATTCCTCCATTTTACCGATGCGCAGGGCGGCGATCAGCTCAATGGTAAAATCCTCGCCGGTGATGTAAACGATCTTGGCGTTGGGCTTGTTTTTGCGGATGACGTTGGCGATGGCGCGCAGAAGGTGCGTCTTGCCGAGTCCCGAATCGCCGTAAATATAGAGCGGATTGTAGCGGTAGGCGGGCTTTTCGGAGACAGCCATAGCGGCGGCATGAGCAAATCGGTTGGAGGGGCCGACGACGAAACGCTCAAAGGTGAATTCATTGTCGTCGTCCGTTTTGATGTCCCCGGAGGTCATGGCAGAGGCCTCTTCGGTCGTGTAGATCACGGCGTGGACGTCGGAGGAGAACATATCGAGCAGACATTCGTTGAGGTCGGAAAGGTATCTTGATTCGATCATCTGCTTGTTGAAGGTGTTCGGAACGGCGATATAAAGGTTGTTATTTTCAAAGGCGATCGCTTCGGCTTCGGAAAACCAGGTGTTGATGGTGGTTTGGGAAAGTTTCTTTTCCAGAAGCTTGAGGAGATTCACAAGTATATCCTGAGGCGAGTTCAAAGCATAGACCCCGTTTCAAATAGAAATTTACCTGAAGAAAGAAGTTACTTAGAAAGGTATGTTCGGGCAGGGCATACCTCTAAAATATAATACCACATTTGCCTGAAAAAAGCAAGGAAAAGTTAGTTTTCCACAGAAAACATCTTTCGGTGCAAAAGAAAAAATGAAAGAAAAATCCGGGAAGAACGCCGATTTACAAAATAAATGCTTGACAAAAGCGCAACCGGTGCTATATAATAATTTTTGCGTCATTGAAAGGGGTCATTCTGCCCTTACGGGGGCGGGAGTGACGTCTACTTTTCCAAGATAACGAAAGGATGATTTGAAATGTTCAGAACGTTCCAGCCCAAGAAGAAGCAGCGCAACAAGGAGTGCGGTTTCAGAAAGAGAATGAGCACCGCCGACGGCCGCAAGGTTCTTGCCCGCAGAAGAGCGAAGGGAAGATATAAGCTCACCCGCGTGTAAGGCATCTTTATTGCCTGAAAGAGCATGAAATATACTGTCAGACTGAAAAACAACAACGATTTCAGAAGATTATACCGCAGAGGAAAGACCGCTGCCCATCCGGTGATAGCGGTCTATTGCCGTGGAAACGGACAAAAAGGAAACAGAGTCGGCGTTGCCGTCAGCCCGAAGCTCGGCAAGGCGCATTGGCGCAACCGCGTGAAGAGACGGCTCCGCGAGGTTTACCGCCTCAACGAGGAGAAATTTCATTCCGGCGTCGACATCATTCTTATCGGCCGTAAGGCTACCCATGACGCAAGCTTTTCCGAACTGGAGCACGCGCTCCTGAAGCTTTCGGGGAAGCTGGGTATCCTGCGCAAATGAGAAAACTCCTGATCCTTTTGATCCGCGGGTATCAGAAGTATATTTCACCATTAAAAGGACCGTGCTGCAGGTTCATCCCGACCTGCTCGGAATACACGGTCACGGCGATATCCAGATTCGGAGCGATTCGCGGAGGATGGCTTGCCATAAAAAGAATTTTACGATGCAGCCCGCTCTGCCCGGGGGGATACGACCCGGTTCCGGAAACATTTCCCGGTCGGAAGATGAAGAGTTCTGACCAAAACGACGATAATTAGAAAGGAATGTTTTCTTTTATCGAGAAAACAACTGAAAAATGGACATCTTCGGCACTCTGATAGCGCGTCCGTTCGGATGGGTTTTCTGGGCTATTCTGCAATGGATCAACAATTACGGTGTAGCGATCATCATCTTCTCCATCATCGTCAAGATCATTTTATATCCGCTGCAATATAAGAGCAAAAAGGGCATGATCGCCCAGCAGAGACTGCAGCCCAAGATCAAAGACATTGAAGCCCGCTACAAAAACGACAGAACGGCCTACAACAATGCACTCCAGGAGCTTTATACCGAAAACGGTATCAGCCCCATGTCGGGATGCCTGCCCATGCTTCTGATTTTCCCCATCATGATCGGTCTTTACCGTGTCATCCGCCAGCCTTTGACCTACGTGTTCGGACAGGGGAAAAACCTCACCGAGATCATGCAGAGTCTCGTCGGCCAGAGCACAGAAGCTTCGGAAGCCTTACAGGGCATGATCGACGGTTCTGCTGCCGTCAATGAAATCACCATCATGCGCTACCTGCCCACCACCAGCGAATTTTACACCAAAATGAAATTCCTGGGCATGGACCTCACCGTCAATCCCTCTCTCAAGCTGGATTGGCTGGTTCTGCTGCCGATCATTTCCGGCGCGACCGCCCTTCTGATGACCATCATCTCCCAGAAGCTGCAGGAAAAGAGCACCGGCGTCGCAAATGAGATGAATGCCAGCGGCAAGTCTCTTCTTTACACCATGCCGCTCATTTCCGTCTTTATCGGCTTCACCCTTCCCGCAGGCCTGACCATTTACTGGATCGCCAACAACCTCCTGAGCATTGCCCAGGAATACATTCTCCAGCTCCAGATGGGCAAGCTGATCCGCGAGGAAAACGAAAAAGCGGCCATCGAAGAAGCCCAGCGCAAGGTTGCCATGGAAGAAGCCCGCGACAGAAACCGCGAGGTACAGAAGCAGATCAACAACCAGTCAAGCAAGAAAAAAGCCACACCTACGAAAAAATACAAGCTGAGTCGCCCGACATCCAAATCGGATGACGATGACGACGATTGAAAGGATATCATAGTTTCATGAGTCAGAAATACATCGAAGTGTCCGGCAAGACCATCGAAGACGCCGTGGCAGAAGCGCTGAAAACCCTGAACATGGACCGCGACAGCGTCAGCGTGGAGATCCTGGAAAAGCCCAAGTCCGGTTTCCTCGGCATCGGCGCCGTTCCGGCCAAGATCCGCGTTTCCTATGAATATTCCCGCGCCGACAAGACCCGCGATTTCCTTGAAGAGCTCTTCAAGAAGATGAATGTCGAAGCCAAGATCGACATCGCCGAGGAAGAAGAAGGCCGCCTGAAGGTCACGCTTTCCGGCGACGAAATGGGCCTTGTGATCGGCCGCAGAGGCGAAAACCTCGACGCGCTGCAGTACATCACCAATCTCTCGGTCAACAAGAACGAGGACGAAAGAGTCCGCGTCTCCATCGACACCGAGAATTACCGCGAAAAGAGAGAAGAATCTCTTGAACGTCTCGCCAAGCGCGTGGCGGATAAGGTCGCCAAGTACGGCAGAAGCGTTTCCCTTGAACCCATGCCGCCAAGTGAAAGAAGAATCATCCATGCCTGCCTGCAGGATTACAAGGGTGTGACTACCTTCTCCACCGGCAGCGAACCGCAGAGAAGAGTCATTGTTGCTCCGGCGGACGCGAAGGGCAAAAAGGAAAAAGAAACCAAAAAGTAATGATTGCGGGGGAATGGGCGAAAGTCGATTCCCCCTTTTCACTTAAAGGAAAAAGATGATGGAATACGATCTGATCGCCGCGGTAGCCTCCCCGGAGGGGAGAGGCGCCATCAGCGTCATCCGCATGAGCGGAAAAGGCTGCTTTGAAGCGCTGGACAAGGTGTTTTTCGCCAAAAATAAGCTTCCGTCTGCCGAAAGAGCCCCGCGCGAGATGCTGATGGGCAAAATTTATGCAGGTGAAAGACTGCTGGACGAGGGAATGTGCGCCGTTTTTCGTAAACCCGCCTCCTACACCGGCGAGGACGCGGCGGAATTATTCTGCCACGGCGGCAGAGTCGTCACGTCTGAGATCCTTTCCGCCCTGCTTACGGCGGGATGCCGCCTTGCACGCGGCGGAGAATTCACCGAAAGAGCCTTTCTCAACGGCAAGCTCACGCTCGCGGCGGCCGAAGCGGTGGAGGAGATCGTCGACGCGAATAATCCCTTGTACGTCAGCACGGCGGCGGCCAACCTTTCGGGGCGCTTCGGGGAGCGCATCCGCGCCATCCGAAGTGATCTGTTGGATGCGGCGGCACATTATGCCGCGTGCCTTGACTACGCGGACGAGGGCGTCGAACCGCCTGATCCCGAAAGGATCGAAAAGCTGCTCATCGGTGCGGATAAAGAGCTGAAGGAACTGAGAAAAGGGTGCCTTGCGGGCAAAATGATCCGCGAAGGGGCGCCGGTCGCCATTGTCGGCCGCACCAACAGCGGAAAATCCACCTTTTTGAATTATGTGCTGGGTTATGAACGCGCCATCGTCACCGAATACGCCGGGACGACCCGCGACGTCATCGAGGAAAGCGTCACCCTCCCCGGAGGGGTCGTGAGATTTATCGACACCGCCGGATTCCGCGAGGCAGATGACCCGGTGGAGCGGATCGGCATTGAAAAAAGCCGTGAAATGCTTTCGCGCGCCGAGGCCTGCGTCGTTTTGTTCGACGGAAGTGCGGAGATGGGCGAGGAGGATCTTCTCACAGCCCGCGCCGTCGAAGAGGAAAAGAGCCGCCGGGGCGAACTGAAAATATTGAAAGCGGTCAACAAGACCGACAAAGAACTGAAAAACGATTATGCCGCTCTTCTCCCGGAAGAGAAGACCTATTTTATCTCGGCAGAGACCGGAGAAGGGATGGATGAGCTTCTTCATGCGCTCGGAGAAGCCGTTTCCGGGGGCGTCACAGATGCTGACGCGGTCACCAACCTCCGCCACCGGGACGTCATCCTGAGGGCGAGTGAGGTGCTTTCCGCCACCGAGACCGACCGCAAAAGGGGCATGACCGACGACGTCATCTGGAGCGGCATCATTTCCGCCTGCGAGATCCTCGGGGAGATCACGGGGGATACGGCCAAGGAAGATATGATCGAACGGATCTTTGAAAACTTCTGTGTTGGGAAATAAAGCTTGAAAGGCTAAGAAATATATGGCGATCATCAAATATCAGGCGGGCGAATACGAAGCTGCCGTCATCGGTCTGGGTCACGCTGGCATCGAAGCGGCGTTGGCTCTGGCGAGACTCGGCGTGGAAACGCTTGCCTTCACCATCAATCTGGACAGCGTCGGCAATATGCCCTGCAATCCCGCCATCGGCGGCACGGCCAAGGGGCATCTGGTGCGCGAACTGGATGCACTCGGCGGTGAAATGGGCAAGGCGGCGGACGACTGCTGCATCGAATACCGCATGCTCAACCGCGGGAAAGGCCCGGCGGTTTATTCCCTGCGCGGTCAGATCGACCGTGTGAAGTACCGCGAACGCATGAAAGGCACGCTGGAAAAGGAAAAACATCTGCATATCGTGCAGGCCGAGGTCGTTTCATTGGAAACCGAAGACGGGAAAGTGACTTCGGTCACCACCCGCGCGGGCGCGGTCTATAAGGTCAAGGCCTGCGTCATCTGCACCGGCACCTACCTGGAAGGCAAAGTCATCATGGGTGAGCTTTCCTACGAAAGCGGTCCGGACGGGCTCTTCCCCTCCCGCGGGCTTTCCGCTTCGCTTGCCGAGACCGGGCATACCCTTCGCCGTTTCAAAACCGGCACGCCGCCCCGCATCAACCGCAACACGGTGGATTTTTCCCGGATGGAAGTGCAGGAAGGGGACAAGGATATCGAACCCTTCTCTTTCTCCACCACCGAAAAGAAGGAAAACAAAGCAGTCTGCCATCTGGTCTACACCAATGCTGAAACGCATCGCATCATCAGAGAGAATCTTGACCGTTCGCCGCTCTTCTCGGGAGCCATCGAGGGTATCGGCCCGCGCTACTGCCCCTCCATTGAGGATAAGGTCGTCCGCTTTGCCGATAAGGAGCGCCACCAGCTATTTGTCGAGCCGATGGGTTTGAATACCGACGAACTATATTTACAGGGCTTTTCCTCCTCCATGCCGGAGGAGATTCAGCTCAGAATGCTCCACTCACTCGAAGGTATGGAGCACGCCCACGTGCAGAGAAGCGCCTACGCCATCGAATACGACTGCGTCGACCCGCGCGAATTATATCCCACGCTGGAAAGCAAGCTGATCTCCGGCCTTTACGGCGCGGGGCAGTTCAACGGAAGTTCAGGCTATGAGGAAGCGGCGGTGCAGGGCTTTGTCGCGGGCGTCAACGCCGCGCGCAAGATCAAAGGGCAGGAAGCCTTTGTTCTTCTCCGCGAAGACGGGTATATCGGCACATTGATCGACGATCTGACCGACAAGGGCACCAACGAGCCTTACCGCATGATGACCTCGCGCTCGGAATACCGTCTTTTCAACCGGCAGGACAATGCCGACCAGCGCCTGATGGGCGTGGGACATGACCTCGGGCTGGTGTCGGATGAGACCTATGAAGCCATGCTTGAGAAATACCGCGTGGTGGATAAGGAGATCAGAAGGCTTGAAACCACCGGCGCGAAGCCCGATGAGGAGATTTTCCGCGACATTGCGGAAAGGACCGGCGGAAACGTGAATAAAGGCGTCAAGCTTGCCGACCTTTTGAGGCGTCCCGGCATCACCTATGAGGAGCTTGCATCTCTCGACCCGGAACGTCCTTCCCTTCCGCACGCAGTCACCGAGGAAGCGGAGATCGCCATTAAATACGACGGCTACATCAAAAGAGAGCGCGAAAAGGTCGAAAAAGTGAAGCGCCTCTCGATCAGAACGCTGCCGGAGGATATGGATTATATGTCCGTGGCAACGCTCCGACTGGAAGCGAGACAGAAACTTCAAAAGATCAGACCCAAAACCATCGGCGAGGCGTCGCGCATTTCAGGCGTCAGTCCGGCGGATATCAGCGTGCTGCTTTTATACACCAAAGAATCAAAGGATGAGCATTATGATCGTTGAAAGCCTGAATCGGATATTGGAAGAGCGCGGGATGAAGCCTGTCGAAGGCAAAACGGCCGACGGCTTTGAAAAATACGCTACCATGCTGGTCGAAAAAAACCGCGTTCTGAACCTCACGGCCATCGAGGACCCGGCGGTGATCGCCGAGAGGCATTTCGCCGACAGCCTGATGCTTTTCAAAGGCCCGGTCAAGGGCGGCAAAATGATCGACATCGGCTGCGGCGGCGGTTTCCCGGGCATCCCGGTCAAGCTTTATGCCGATATGCTGGGTATCGGGTTGGATCTTGTGATGATGGACGCGACGGCGAAGAAAATCGGCTTTGTCGCGGAGGTCGCCGACGCGCTCTCTCTGAAAAACGTCAGGACGGTGGCCGGACGCGCTGAGGAGGAGATCAAAAACCTCGGGCGCGAGAGCTTTGACATGGCGACCGCCCGCGCGGTCTCGGATATGCGCGTCATCGCGGAGCTCGCCCTGCCTTACCTCAAGCGCGGCGGCAGCTTCTACGCGTGGAAGACCGAAAAGGCATCTGACGAGGTTGCCGCGGCGGAGGAGACCGTAAAGCTCCTCGGCGGGATCTATAAAGAAAAGATCGCCTACGGCAGCTTTTACGTTTTGAGGACCGAAAAGATCAAACCAACCCCTCCGAAATTCCCGCGCCGTTACGCTCAGATCGTCAAAAGCAAACCGTAACGAAAGATGAAAAATTACGGCATCCTCTCGACCGATTGTTCTTTGAATCGGCAGAGCGGATGCCGTAAAATATTCCCCGAAAGGGGAGAAAGACGATGAAAAAAAGCCTCCTGAAATATAAGCTCATTCCGCAGGAGCGGATCTTTTCTTCGGTCAGCCATCCGCGCAAGCTCTTTGACGAGGATTCCCTTCACGAGCTGGCGAGGAGCATAGAATATTGCGGCCTTTTGGAACCCGTGGTGGTGCGCAGAGTCGGCGCACGGTATGAGATCGTCGCGGGAGAACGGCGCTACCGCGCCTGCCTCATGGCGGGCTTTGAGGAGATCCCCTGCATGGTGGCCAAAGCCGGGGATGAGCTTGCCAGAATCATGGCACTGAGCGAAAATCTGCAGAGGGAAAATCCGGATTCTTTTGAGATGGCGGAGGGGATCGGGCGCGTGATCAAAAAGCATCGCCTGAGTGAAGCGGAATGTGCGCGCAGGCTCGGCAGAAGCCGGGCAGCGGTCGCGGATAAATTAAAGCTTCTCACGCTCGATAAAAAACTGATCGCCGCGCTCCGGCGCGACGGGCTTTCGGAACGGCACGCGCGGGCACTGCTTGTCATCGGCGACGAAAGACTGCGCTTTGAGGCCGAAAAGCACATGGCGTCGGAAGGGATGAACGCCCGTCAGGCGGAGGCCTACGCCGCGGCGCTCCAGAGCGGAGAAGGAACGGAGGATATGCCCCCGGCCGAAAAGCACCGCATTTACGTCATCAAGGATATCCGCGTCTTTTTCAACTCGGTGACGCACGCGGTGGACACCATGCGCAAAGCCGGGATCGCCGCGACCATGGAGCGCGGAGAGGAAAGCGAAAATCTGATCCTCACCATCCGCATCCCTAAAAGAGCCGAGCCTTCGAAAGCCGAAGCGTGAAAACTGCCTGTGGATGGTTGCAAAATGAGGCGCATTATGGTAAAATAAGGGCGACATAAACGAAAAGGAGCGGATCATCGTGAAAAAATTCGCCTTTATCGGCGCCGGAAGCTTTGTTTTTACGCGCAATATCGTGCGCGACCTTCTGACCTTCCCCGCATTTGAGGATGCGGAATTTGCCCTGATGGACATTGATGAAGCCAGACTCGAACGCATCACGCGCGCCGTGGAAAAGATCGTCGCCGCCATGGGCAAGCCCGCGAAGATCACCCCGACGCTCTCGCGTGAAGAGGCGCTTCAGGGCGCGGACGGCGTTCTGTGTACCGTTTTCAACGGCGATATCGACATCTGGCGCTATGATATAGAGATCCCGAAAAAGTACGGCGTGGACATCAACGTCGGCGATACGCGCAGCGTTTCGGGCATTTTCCGTGCGCTTCGCAATATTCCCCTGATGCTGGATATCTGCCGCGACATCGAAAAATACTGCCCCAAGGCGGTCTTCTTAAACTACACCAACCCCATGTCCATGCTCTGCAAGGCCATGCAGACCTATTCAAACGTCGAGGTCACCGGCCTCTGCCACAGCGTGCAGGGCACCGTCGGGATGCTTGCCGAATGGCTGGGAATCCCGGTCGGCGAGATCGACTACCTCTGCGAGGGCGTGAATCATCAGGCCTTCTACCTCAAGCTGGAGAGAAACGGCGAGGATCTCTATCCGGCACTGCTGGAAAAGATCAAAGACCCGGAATACTACAACAAAGAGCAGGTCAGAAATGAAATGCTCCGCCACCTCGGCTATTACGTCACCGAGTCCTCCGGCCACAATTCGGAATACAACCAGTGGTTCCGCAAGCGCCCTGACCTGATCGAAAAATACTGCACCCACGGCACCAACTGGAATCCTGGTGAGTACGCCTATTCGCTCAATCTGCGCAAGGACAGAAAGAAGACCTGGTATAAGGAGATCACCGACTGGATCGAAAATGCCGAGGTGGATAAAAATCGCAGTCAGGAATATGCCGCCAATATCTTCAATGCCCGCATCGGTGACCAGACTCCCTTCCACTTCAACGGAAACGTGTTAAACTACGGTGCCATCCCCAATCTGCCGGAGGACGCCTGCGTGGAGATCCCGGTCCTTGCCGACCGCTGGGGCATCCACAAGCTGATGGCCGAGCCGCTTCCCAAACACCTGGCCATTCTGGTCGGCACGACGGCGCAGGTGGAAAATCTCGTCGTGGAGGCCTGCATGCAAAAGAACAAGACCAAGGTCATTCAGGCGGTCTCCATGGACCCCCTGACCTCTGCCGTTTGCAGCCTTCAGGAGATCCGCGACATGTGCGACGAGCTCTTTGCAGTCAACAAGGATTTCCTCGGCGATTATCACGACTGAGGCTTCCTTAAAGTTTCGGGAGCAAAAACGTCTGCCCGGGATGCCAATAAATACCCCCGTGTGTTTTGGAAACACACGGGGATTTTGCATACTCGTTATTTCTGCATGGAGGAATAGGTATCCTTATAGCGCCCGCAGATATCCGCCCAGTTGAATCGCTCTGCGGCGGGAACGGCACGGATACGAAGCTCTTCGTAATTATCCACAGCGCGGCGAATGGCCTCGGCAATGGAGGAAACGTCGCTACTCAGAGCGGAGTAACCGATATAGCCTTCTTCAAACTGTCCGTCAAACCCCTCGTTTCTGGTGTAGACGACGGGAAGTCCCTGACTTAAAGACTCTGCGTAGACAAGGCCGAAAGTCTCGGAAGTCGAAACAAGCGCGAAAATATCTGCTTCGCGGAGATGATGGATCAACTCCTCCTTGGGCATGGCCGGAATATAGGTCGTGTAGGGATCGGACTTGATCTCGGCAAGGAGCGCCTGATCCACCGCTTTGCCGATCACCGTCAGGGAAATGCGGAAGCCCTCGTTATTGAGGAGACCGACGGCTTTCTGCAGGGCGGGGATGTTTTTCCCGGGGATGATCTGGCCGACGCAGAGGAGCTTTATGTCGTGCCCGGCGATGCGGGCGAGCGTTTCACGGGAGAGGGCTTCCGTGCGCGGGTGCTCATGCCAGAAATCGTCGATGCCGTTGGGGACGACCTCACATTTTTCGCGGATATTCTCATAATCTGCGGATCGGCGAATGAGGTCAAGCACTTTTTCGCGGTAAGCCGGGGAGAGGAAAAAGACTCTGTCGGCATTTTTCATGATCTCGATGCCGCGCGGAAGAAGATAGGGGCGGTACTTCATGAAGGAATTGACGTCAGTATTCCGAACGGCCACGACGTAGGGCGTGCCGTATTTCTTCTTGAGAGAAAGGGCGACGTTGCCGTCCGAATACAGGGTGTAGGCGTGTACGGCGTCGAATTCCCCGGGATCGACCGAGGCTAAAAGCGCTTTCAGGATCTTATGCTGTTTATAGAAAAAGTTGACGCGGTCGAGCTTGCGAAAGCATTCGCTGACGATCACGTGGTCGTTCGGCTTGATGACGGCCGCCTTTTTCTGATGCGTCGGGGCAAAAACGACATTTTCAACGCCGAGAGCGTCCAACCGTTCGATCATGGTCTGATGAAGCGCGGTGGTCAGATAGTTGATATTGATGTGCAGGACCTTCATAGATAGTCACCTTCGTCCGGATTGTGGAAACTACGCGGTAGTTTACCACAGTTCGGACATTCTGTCAAATTCCGTTATTCGGCTTGATGACGCGCTTGAGTGCCGGGTAGAGGAAGAAGACGATCACGCAGGTGAGGATCAGCTCGCCCGCCATATACCCGCCGTTGTAGACGAGGGAATAGAGCCAGACCGGCATATCCTCCGGCGCGTAGGACTGCCAGACAAGGATGCCGCTGAGGAAATGGCAGACAAAGCGGATGAAGACGCAGAGTCCGGCGGAAAGGACGGCGGAGAGGGTCGGCATGGATCTGATCTTTTCAAAACCGCGGAAGAACCAGCCCGCAAAGCCCATGGCGCCAAAGGCAAGGAGATAATCAAGGAAAACAACGAGGAAGAAAGCCAGGGCTGTTTTGGCCGGAGGCGGATAGAAGCCGGTCATCATCTGGATGATCGCATAGGCGGTGGAGGCCACCATGCCCCAGCGGCTGCCGAAAAAGATGGCAAAGAGGATGATCGGAACCATGCTGCCGAGCTTGACGGAGCCGCCGAAGCTCCAAGCCGGCATTTTGAGGGTGATGAAGGATAGCACGGTGGCCAGCGCCACCATGAGCGCGCCGATGATCAGCGTGCGCAGATTGTGTTTCATAGATATGACTCCTTTCTTTTCGCAAAGACCTTTCACGAAAGCGGTGTCACGAGCAAATAAAAAAGCGGAGTCTCCTGCAGGAGACTCCGCGGATTGGTCGTGAGAAAACCGCTCCCTACGCCGGCATTATCCGGATCAGGTCAAAGGGTTCGGGCACGCGCCCATCTCAGCCTTTCGGCACCCCTGCAACGAAGTTATTCTACCACAGAAGAACCGATTTGTAAAGAGGAAAATCAACCCACCGCGCCGTCTTCGTAAATCCTTTCATACATGCCGGAGGGGAGGAGCGGGATGATGAGGTCCTTGGAAAAGGAGACGGTCAAGGGGGCGGAATAGTCGGTCAGAATGGTGTCGCCGTTGAAATAAAGCGTCAAAGCCTTGTCGGTCATGTAGAAGGAGGCGACCGAAGCGTCGGTCAGGGAGAGGCGGGAATAAAAGTCCTCACCCATGTGGAGCGAAAGGTTCTTGTCCTCGTTGAGCACCGAGAGGATCAGGTCGGTGAGCGGCGAGAGGTAGGGCGATTCGAAAACGTCCCCGAGGGTCATGAGCTTGCCGTCGGAAAGGGTGTAGAAAACGGAATAGTATTCGGTGGTGGGATCCTTGTCCGGCAGACGGGTCTGGAAGGTCATGAGCACCGAGACGTATTTACTGGTGCGGTTGAGGGTGTAATCGCCGTAAAGTACGCCCTTGCTGCCGTCTTCTCCGCGCGAAAGCGAGGCCATGGCGTTTTTGAAGTCCTTTTCCGCTGTGTCGGCGAGGGAAGAAAGGAAGTAATCCGCTTCCTCCGAGCCGGTCACAGGCACGTGAATACCGATGGTGTATTTGTCGCCGTTATAAAGCGAGCTCTGATAATCGCTTTTGTCCCTTCCCTTGTGGGTGGAAACGTAGGCGTAGGGGTCGGCCGTGTAGATCTTGTCAAAATCCTCTTCTTTGGCGCGGCCGAGGCAGGAACAGAGCGAAAAGAGCAGGGAAGCGGCCAGCAGTAAAGACACGATGCGGAATAACTTCATGAAAAGACCTTCTTTCCAATGTCATTTGATGACGACGTTGCTTTGCCCGAGCAAGGTTATCAGCTCGGAGGAAAGCGCAAGAGAATAATCGGCGCAGAGCTCCGGCGGGGCGGGGGTGTATTTCCCGGTGGCTTCGTCAAAGAAGATCACGGGGACGGTGCCGGAGAGGAAACGCAGGAGGCACTCCACGCGCGGAAGATTCTGACGGTTGGCAGACGTGATGCGCAGATAGATCTTGCGGGGGAGTTTTTCCTCCGGCACGGCGGAGGGCACGTCTGCGGGAGGCGGAGTCGGCTCGGTGAAGGAGGTGGTTGAGCCGAAACGGCGCATCTCTTCAGGCGGCTGGGAGGCGGGAGCCAGCGCGTCGGCGATCAATTTGGGCTTTTCGCCCTCGCGCACGGTCAGCTTGCCGCGCACCGCGACGGCGGTCCCTGTGCGGACGTAAACGCCGCTTTCAGAGAGCACGCGGGAGAAGCAGAGGATCTCCATGCTGCCGCCCACGTCTTCAAGTGTGACGTAGGCCATGGCGGAGCCGGATTTGGTGGTCTTGGATTTGACGGCGCCGATCACGCCTGCGATCAGGAGCTGCTGGCCGTCCTCGTATTTCTTGGGGGTGATGATGCCCTCTTCTTCGTTATCAGAGGCGTAGTCCTTTAAGATGTCACCGATGTCGACCGCGCCGGCTTTTTTGAGCGCTGCGCTGTATTCCATCATCGGATGGCCGGAAAGATAGAGGCCGGTGGTCTCTTTTTCCATGGTCAGAAGCTCAAAGCGGGAAAATTCTTCAATGGCGGGCGGCGTGATGTCGGCTTCGTGGGAGGAGAAGCTCTCGTCCTGGAAGAAGCCGAGCTGCCCTTCTGCCACCGTCTTGGCCTCGGCGGCGCAGGCGGAGGCGATACGGTCGTACATCATGAGCATCTGGGCGCGGTAAAGGCCGAAGCCGTCCATGGCGCCGCCTGTGATGAGCGATTCCACGGCGCGGCGATTGAGGTCACGCGGGTACATCCGCCCGATGCAGTCCTGAAGACTGCGGACGGCCCC
>JAKSPX010000030.1 GCA_024404415.1 Clostridia bacterium
TAATACCAGTCCGATAATAGCGACCGGAAGGCCAATGATGGAAAACCAACCATTCAAAATACCGAATATGATACCAATGATACCAAGTACCATACCGGCAACAGCCTTTCCCTTCATAAATTCTTCTCCTCCTTTCTGTTATATGTAACAATATGTTACATTTTCCATTGTAACATTCTGTTACTATTCTGTCAAGTACCCGAAAATAATTTTTGTGCTATCTATGCGCGGAGGGATTTATGCAGGGCTTGATAGGATTACGTTCCATTCGCAAATGTAGAAAATACAGTCAGCTTAAGGTCGCCATGGATTTGAACATCAGTCGAGAATCACTTTCCTTTTATGAAAACGGCAAGCGCTCCCCGGACATCGAAACGCTTAGAATACTATCCTTATACTTCAACGTTTCCATCGACTATCTGATCAACGGTAAAGAGTTTTCTCCGCGCCTCTGAAAAGCATCATCGAAATACCTTTCTATGCAAAAAGGCAGCACAGTGTCTATGTGCAGACTGAAGGTCAGCAGGCGATCACGCTCTATGTCTGTAACTTCACGAGCTTAGTACACATCCGTAAATGATCGGAATATTGATTTCTGCTCCTGAGAGTCTTGAATCCCATACGACTTTATGCTATACTTGATTTAGAAAGTCAATACGCAAATACTATTTTCAATATTCATTTTCGGAGGTCAATATGAAAGTTCTCGTTACCGGCGGCGCCGGGTATATCGGCAGCCATACCTGCGTCGCGCTCCTCGAAGCGGGCTTTGAGATCGCGGTCATCGACAATCTCGACAACTCTTCTTACGAGGCCATTGAGCGCGTTGAAGAGCTCACCGGCAAAAAGATCCCCTTCTACAAGGAAAGCATCCTCGATAAGGCCGCTCTTGAATCGGTTTTCGAAGTTGAAAAGCCTGACGCCGTCATTCACTTCGCCGCTCTCAAGGCGGTCGGTGAGTCGGTCAGAAAGCCGCTGGAATATTATCACACCAACGTCTTCGGCACCATCTCCCTCCTCGAGACCATGCGCAAGTACGACGTCAAGCGCCTTGTTTACAGCTCCTCCGCCACGGTTTACAGCTCCGTGAAGGAAATGCCCGTCAACGAGCAGTCCTTCGCGTATGTCACCACCAACCCCTACGGCTGGACCAAGATCATGTGCGAACAGATCATCCGCGACACCTGCCACGCCGATCCCGCGCTCTCCGTGGCGCTCCTCCGTTACTTCAACCCGGTCGGCGCTCATCCGTCCGGCCGCATCGGTGAAGACCCGGCGGGCATCCCGAACAACCTCATGCCCTATATCGCCCAGGTCGCCAGCGGCAAGCTCCAGAAGCTCTCTGTCTACGGCAATGATTATCCCACCCCCGACGGCACCGGCGTGCGTGACTACATCCACGTCTGCGACCTCGCCGATGGCCACGTCCTTGCTCTCCGTAAGATCGCCGACGGTCAGGGCGTTTACACCTACAACCTCGGCAGCGGCAAGGGCACCTCGGTCCTTGAAATGCTCCACGCTTTCGAAAAGGCCTCCGGCCGCGAGATTCCCTACGTCATCGCTCCGCGCCGCGCAGGCGACATCGCCGAAGTGTATGCCGACCCGTCGCTTGCCGAAAAGGAACTCGGCTTCAAGACCAAACGTGACGTCTTCGATATGTGCAAGGACCTCTGGAACTGGCAGTCCCACAATCCCAACGGCTACACCAAATAAGGACAGGATACGAAAATGGCATATAAAGACGAATATCTGAAGTGGCTTAATAACCCGTCGCTCGACGCGGATATGAAGGCCGAACTGGAAGCGATGAAGGACGACGAAAAGGCCATTGAATCGGCGTTTTTCGCCTCTCTCTCCTTCGGTACGGCCGGTCTGCGCGGTGTGATGGGTGCAGGCCTCTACCGCATGAACAAGTACACCGTTGCCCGCGCCTCCAAGGGTCTTGCCGATTTCATCACCGAATCCGGCAAAGATGCCATGGAAAAGGGCTGCGCCATCTGCTGTGATAGCCGCAACAACAGCCCGGAATTTGCGAAGATCACCGCCTGCGTCCTCGCCGCCGCCGGCATCAAGGTCTATCTCTTCGACGAGCTGCGCCCTACCCCGGAGCTCTCCTACGCCATCCGCCGCTATGGGTATCAGGCGGGCGTGAACATCACCGCCAGCCACAACCCGAAGGAATACAACGGCTACAAGGTCTATTGGGACGACGGCGCACAGATCTCTCCCGTCATCGCCGACAAGGTCTCCTCGTATATCGAAGCGACCGACATTTTCAACGTTCCCACCGTCGATTTTGAAGAAGCCAAAAAAAGCGGCATGATTACCATGCTCGGCAAGGAAGTGGATGAAGACTTCTTCGCGGAGATCCTTTCCCACTCCATCAATCCCGGCGCAGTCAAAGCCGCCGCGGATGCTTTTAAGGTCGTCTACACCCCCCTTCACGGCGCGGGGTACCGGGAAGTTCCCGAAGTGCTGCGCCGACTGGGCCTGAAGCACATCCTCTGCGTCAAGGAACAAATGGTCACTGACGGCGATTTCCCGACCGTCGCGAGCCCCAACCCGGAAAATAAGGAAGCGCTCACCATGGCCATCGCCATGGCGAAGGAGAATGACATCGACCTCGTCATCGGCACCGACCCGGACGCCGACCGCGTCGGCACCGCCGTCCGCAATAGCTCCGGCGAGTCCGTCACCCTGACCCGCAACCAGATGGGCGTTCTGCTTCTGGATTACATCATCCGCTGCCGCAGGGAAATGGGCACCCTTTCCGACAAGGCGTTCGCCGTCACCACCATCGTCTCCACCCGCATGGCGGAAGCGGTCGCAAAGGCCAACGGCGTCACCATGACCTACGCCTTCACCGGCTTCAAGTTCCTCGCCGAACGCATCAACACCTTCACCGCCGACGGGTATCAATATCTCCTCGGCTTCGAGGAATCCTACGGCTATCTGCCGGGCAACTACGCCCGTGACAAGGACGCCGTCGGCACCTCCGCGCTGATCGCGGAAATGGCGGCTTACTACCACCTGCAGGGCAAAACACTCTACGACGTCATGCAGGAGTGCTATGCCAAGTACGGCTGCTTCGGCGATCTGACCCTGAACCTCGTCATGCCCGGTCTGGACGGTCTTGCCAAGATGGCGCGCATCATGAAGTCTCTCCGTGAGACGCCGCCCGCCGAGATCGCCTCCTTCCCGGTCGTCGCCGTCGCCGATCATCTCATTGGCGTGAAGAAGACCGCCGCGGGAGAAGAAACGCTTCCGGAACACCTGACGAAATCCAACGTGCTCGCTTTCACGCTGGAAGGCGGGGCAGAATTGATCGTCCGCCCGTCCGGCACCGAGCCGAAGATCAAGGTCTACGTCAAGGCGTGCACCGATTCCGAAGAAAAAGCCCGTGCACTCACTGAAACGCTTGCGGACGCTTTCAAAAAGCTCACAGAATCTCTCTGAGTATCGTTTTTTGAATAAAGATAGCAAAAAGGGCTGTCGCAAAATGCGCTCTCCCCTGTCATTCCGAGCCAGCGCCGCAGCGTTGGCGTGGGAATCCGTCCTTTATAAGAGATTACGGATTGCCACGACCATCCTGCGGGATGGTCTCGCAATGACAAGGGCATTTTGCGACAGCCCCTTATTATGGAGTGATTTACTTTCTGATGAGCACCGAAGCCCAGTCGTCCTTTTCGCGTACCTCAAGGACCGCAAAACCGTTCGCCTTTGCGGAATCGGTGATCTCCTCCTGTCTTTCGGAGATGATGCCCGAAAGGATGGCGTGCGCGCCGTCTTTGAGGATTGACTTGATGAAGGGCATGATGGCTAAAAGCACATCAGCCACGATATTGGCGGCGACTACGTCATAGTCGGCGCCGATCTCTTCGCGGAGAGCCGGGTCGGAGGTCACGTCACCCACAAAGGTGCGGGACGAAGCGCCGATGCGCGCAAGGTTTCCGTTGGTGATGGCGACGGCGTTTTCGTCGATATCGACCGAGGTCATGTCTCTTGCCCCCAAAAGGTGGGCGCAGAGGGTGAGTATTCCACTGCCGCAGCCGAGGTCGCAGAAGCGCACACCCGGGGCGACCAGCTTTTCGAGTGCTTCGATGCAGAGCTGGGTGGTGGCATGCGAGCCGGTGCCGAAGGAGGAGGCCGGGTCGATCTCCAGAACGGTGCGGCCCTCGTCGTCCTCAATGGTCTCCCAGCTCGGCTTGATCAGGAACTTTTCGCCCACGCGGAAGGGCTTGAAATACTGCTTCCAGTTGTTTTCCCAGTCCTCTTCGCGCACGGTACCGACTTCCAGCTCAAGCGTTCCGAAAAGACCTGCCTCGTCACGTTCCCTGATGCCCGCAAGCACCTCTTTGACGGTTTCGAGTTGTTCCTCGCCCTGCGCGTTAGTTGCAAGAGAGAGCTTGACGGCGCTCTGGCCGGGCTGTTTTTCTTCCAGAAGCGATTCGTCGATATAATCCCAGCGCGGGGTGTTGGTCTCCAAAAACTCCTGAAAATCCGCCGCGTCCTCAATGACAAAATTCTGTAATCCGGCAAGCGACAGCGCGCCGGTCACGATGTCGATCCCTTCGGTGGTGGTCGAGATCTTGATTTCTCTGAATTCCAAAATAATCTTCTCCCTTGTGTTCTTAAAATCACGCTTATTCATATTACCGCAACTCGGCATGAAATGCAAGCGAAATTCCGCAAAAAAACGCAATCTCCCCCTTGCAAAGCCGCCGGATTTATGATATAGTATAAAAGCATATTTTTGGACTATTATTGCGTGGAGGCATTTCATGGAAACCATCAAGCTCATCCTGGTCATCATCCAGTTTATCATGTCCATCGCTCTCGTCGGCGTCGTTCTTTTCCAGAGCGGCAGAACCAACGGTCTCGGCAGCATCGGCGGCGTCGCGGAAAGCTTCCTCTCCAAGGGCAAGGCGACCACGCTCGATGGCAAGCTCGCCAAAGCCACGGCCATCGGCGGCGGTGTCTACATGGTGCTCACCCTGGTGATCTCTCTCCTTTAAGCCATCTAAGCGGCAAAATACTGCGAAAAGAGACGGAGAATTTCTCCGTCTTTTTGCATTTATGATGTTGATGAAATCGGCCGAATGTGCTATACTAAAGGGTGTAATCTGACCATTTTCCGGAGGAGGTAAAGAAGTATGGATAAAAAGCTTCTGCGTTTCGCGGAGCCCGCCATGGTGCTCTATTTTTCCATCATGATCCTTTTCTCCGCCGCCGGTTTCTTCTTCTCCCTCTGGCTGGGCGTCGTCGAATGCGCCGTCACGCTGATCGTTTTTCTGCTCTATCTCTTCCTTCGCGCCCGCCGCCGGAAGAAGTTCCTGAAGTACATGGAGTCGTCGCTTCTCAGCGCCGATACCCTTTCCAGCAAGAGCATGATGACCTTCCCGCTCCCCATGACCGTCGTAAGACTGCAGTCGGGCGAGATCATCTGGTGCAACAACAGCTTCAAGGAGCTGGCCAACGATCGCGCGACCCTCTTTGAGACGCGCCTCGCCGACATCATCCCCGGCTTCGAGCTCCGCTGGCTATCGGACGGCGCAGCCATCTGCCCCTACGACATCAACTACGGCGGCAAGACCTACACCATCTACGGCGCGCTCTTTGACGAGGGCGATCCTTCCTCCGACGATGACGACATGGTCATCCTCTACTGGCAGGACAAGACCGAGCTCCTCTCCTTACAACGACGCATCGAGGACAAAAACGTCATCTGTGCCGAGATCGTCTTTGATAACTATGATGAGGTCATGTCCAACCTCTCCGACTCCCGCAAAAGCGAGATCCAGGCGGCGCTCGAAAAAGAGCTCTCCCTCTGGGCTTCTCCAGCGGGCGGCATCATGCGCAAGGTCGACCGCGACCGCTTCATCTTCATCTTTGAAGAGAAGTATTTCAAGACCTTTGTCGAGGAAAAATTCTCCATCAAGAAGCAGCTCCAGCAGAATCCCGTCACCGCCGAAGCCTCCACCACCCTCAGCATCGGCATCGGGCGCGACGGTGAGACCCTGCGCGACAATATGCACAACGCCCGCCTCGCGCTGGATATGGCGCTTTCCCGCGGCGGCGACCAGGTGGTCGTGCGTTCCCGCCTGAGCTTCGATTTCTATGGCGGGCGCGGAAGCGAATTTGAAAAGCGCACCAAGGTCAAGGCCCGCATCATGGCCAACGTCCTCGGCGGCCTGATCCGCGACTGCTCCAGTCTCTACATCATGGGACACGGCTACGCGGATAACGACAGTCTCGGCTCCGCCGTCGGCATGGTCTGCGCCGGACGCAAATTCGGCAAGAAGACCCGCATCATCATCGACACGGAAAATAACGGCACCGGCCCGATGCTCGCCATGCTCAACAAATCCGAGGACTATCAGGATATCTTCATTTCGCCCGAGGACGCCATGGTGGAATGCAACGCCGATTCGCTCCTCATCGTGGTGGACACCAACCGTCCGCAGTACGTCGAGTCGCCGGAGGTGCTTGAATCCTTCAACCGCGTCGCCGTCATCGACCATCACCGCCGCGCTGCCGATTACATCGAAAACGCCGCGGTCAACATCCACGAGCCCTCCGCCTCCTCCGCAAGCGAGATCGTGGTCGAGCTTCTGCAGTACCTCGTCAACCCCTCGGATATCCTCAAGTGTGAAGCCGTCGCCCTGCTCGCCGGCATCACGCTGGACACCAAGAACTTCACGCTGAAAACCGGCGTCCGCACCTTTGACGCCGCCTCCTTCCTGCGCCGCATCGGCGCGGACATGGTCGAGGTCAAGCATCTCTTCCAGAACGATTTCGACAATTATCTCAAGCGCGGCGATCTCATCCGCCACACCGTTTTCTACGAAAAGATGTACGCCATCGTCAAGAGCCCCGAATCGGTGGACAGCATCGTTGCCGCGCAGGCGGCCGACGAGCTTCTTTCGGTCGTCGGCGTGCGCGCCTCGTTTGTCATCTTCCCCGTAGGCCCGAACGTCAAGATCTCGGCGCGTTCGCTCGGCGAGGTCAACGTCCAGTTCATTCTGGAGCGCCTCGGCGGCGGCGGCCATCTGACGGCGGCCGGATGCCAGATCAACGATTCCACGGTCGACAAGGTTTATTCCCTGATCACCGAAGCCATTGACAACTATATCGCACAAACCTAAAGAAAGGACGATACCACCATGCAGGTCATTTTAAAAGCAGACGTCAGAGGCCAGGGCAAGAAAGGCCAGCTCGTCAACGTATCCGACGGCTATGCCCGCAACTACCTCCTTCCCAGAGGCCTTGCCATGGAAGCCAATGCTTCCAATATGAACGAACTCAAGCAGAGAGAGGCCGCCGACGCGCACAAGCTCGCCGAGACCCGCGAAAAGGCGCGTCAGGTCAAGGAGCAGCTCAAGACCGTTTCGGTCAAGGTCTTTGCCAAGGGCGGCTCCAACGGCAAGCTCTTCGGCTCCATCACCACCAAGGAGATCGCCGATTCCCTCAAAAAGCAGTTCGACATCGACGTCGACAAGCGCATGATCGTGCTTGACGAGCCTCTGAAGCAGTTCGGCGTCTATGAGCTCAAGGTCAAGATCTTTGAGGACATCAGCTCCACCATGAAGGTCGAGCTCGTTCAGGAAAACTGAGAATCTGACTCAAGTCCGTAAAAAAGGAGGGGATAAGCGTGGAAAATGAGCTCATCAGCCGCAAAGTACCCTATAATGCCTCCGCAGAGCACGCCGTTCTCGGCGCCATGCTCATTGACCCCGTCAAGTGCATCCCCGAAGCGGTCAGCATTCTGGCCGAGGAGGACTTCTACGTTCCCGAGAACAAGGTCATTTTTGCGACCATTCTCGATATGTTCAATTTCAACCGCCCGGTCGACCCCATCACGCTCTCCGACGAGCTCCAGCTCCTCGGGAAATTCGACGAGGCAGGCGGGCAGGGGTACCTTGCCCAGATTTTAGAGATCACCCCGACGGCGGCCAACATGCGCGAGTACGCTCAGATCGTCAAGGAAAAAGCCACCCTGCGCCGTCTGGCCGAAGTCACCGGGGACGTCTACCGCAAGATCATGTCCGGTGAAAGCGACACCGAGCTTCTCATCGAAGCCGCCGAGCAGGGCATCTATTCGCTTCGCTACCACAAAAGCGACACCGGCCTCATGCACATCCGCTCGGTCATTCAAAGCACCTACGAAAGCTTTGAGGTCATCGAGAAAAACGGCGGCAAGCTCCCCGGCCTTTCCAGCGGTCTCAGTGAACTCGACCACGTCCTGACCGGCCTCAACAATTCCGATCTGCTCATCATCGCCGCGCGCCCCGGCGTTGGCAAAACCTCCTTCGTTCTGAATCTGGCGCTCAACGCCGCGCGCCGCGCGCCCGGCAAAAAAATCGCCATGTTCAACCTGGAAATGTCCAAGGAACAGCTCGCCATGCGTCTCCTCTCCAGCCAGGCGCTGGTCGACTTCAAAAAGCTCCGCACCTGCGCGCTTGAGCCGGACGAGTGGGAAAAGGTGGCCGAATCCACCCAGATCATCTCCGGCACGCAGATCTATATCGACGACACCCCGGATACCACCCCCAGCGAGATCAAGGCCAAGTGCCGCCGCCTCGGCGACGACCTCGGCATGGTGGTCATCGACTACCTCCAGCTTCTCAAATCCGGCCGGAACATCGATAACCGTGTCCAGGAGGTCTCCGAGATCTCCCGTGCCCTCAAGATCATGGCTAAGGAGCTCAACGTGCCGGTGCTTTGCTGCGCACAGCTTTCCCGTTCGGTGGAGAGCCGCGACGACAAGCGTCCGCGCCTTTCCGACCTGCGCGACTCCGGCGCCATCGAGCAGGACGCCGACATCATCATGTTCCTCTCGCACCCCGATGAGTCGGAGCCCAATTACGAAAACATCATCGACTGCACCATCGCCAAGAACCGTCACGGCGAAACGCAGAAGATCTCCTTCCATTGGATCGGCAAGTATTACCGCTTCATGTCGGATGAGGATCGCTTTGAAGATCCCTCCGCGCCGCCTCCTGCGGTCAGCTGAAAAATATGTTGGAAAAAGCGCAACTTCTGCTCGATTCTTTTCGTCTGAAAGAAGGGGAGCGGATCCTCGTCGGTTTTTCCGGCGGAAGTGATTCCACGGCGCTCCTTTCTTTCCTCGCCGAGGCGCGCGGTAAGGAAACGATCGCCGCTTACCATGTCCACCACGGTATCCGTGGAGCGGAAGCCGACCGGGACGAGGCCTTTTGCCGGGAATTCTGTGAAAAAGAGGGCATTCTGTTTGCGTCGGGACACGCCGACGTGCCCGCCCTTGCACGGGAACAGAAACTTTCTCTTGAAACAGCGGCAAGGGACGTGCGTTACGCCCTTCTGAAAGAAGCCGCCGCGAAATTAGATTGCCCGGTCATCGCGCTTGCCCACCACCTCAACGATTTTGCCGAAACCTTTCTTTATAATCTCGCGCGCGGCGCCGGAAGTGCGGGGCTTTCCTCCATTCCCGCCGACCGGGAAGAAGATGGTTTCCGCATCATTCGCCCGTTTCTCTCCACACCGAAAGCGGAGATCGAGAAATATCTTTCCGAAAAAGGCCTCCGTTTTGTCTCGGATAGCTCCAATGACGCAGACGACGCCTCCCGCAATCAGATCCGTCACCACGTCATTCCGGCGTTGGAGCAGATCAATCCCGGATTTCTCGAAAATCTCCGTTCCGCGTCGCTCATCATCAAAAACGACGACGCGTATATCTCGCGCGAGGCTGAAAAGATCTTCGCTTCACGCCTTTCGGAGAAAGGACTTCTCGCCGAAGATCTCTTTTCTCTTCCTCCCGCCCTTTCTTCCCGCGTTCTGAAGCGGTTTCTTTCCTCTCACGGTGTGTCCGTCACACGCACCGTGCTGGCTTCCGCCGAAGCGCTCTTTTCTCCCGGCACCTCCCCCTCTGCGTCATGCGACGTCGGGAACGGGTTGGAAATCAGGCGGTGCTACGTCTATCTGACCGTCGGGAAAAAGGAAAAGCAGGAGGGCTTCATCCCACTTACCATTCCGCTTTCCCATGACGGAGAGTATCATCTTTCGAGCGGTCTGACTGTCTCCTTAAAGCGCATGCCCTTCCCCGGAAGGGACGCCGCCTCGGGAAACACGATCTTTATCCGGCCGACAGAAGGTACGCTTCTTCTCCGCCCGCGCCGCCCGGGCGACCGATTCACCGCTTCCGGCGGCACCAAAGAGCTCAAAAAGCTCTTTATAGATAAAAAGATCCCGAAACTTCTGCGCAATGAGGCGCCGGTCGGTGAGATCGCCGGGGAAGTCGCCTTTGTATATCTCATTGGCGCCGCCAAACCCTTCTGGGTCGAAGGGGAAGGGGCGGACGCCATTCGCATCCAAATCCGTTCAATATAATCAGGAGGACATATAAAATGAGTCAGAATCAAGCTATGCATCCGGATTGCTCCGACATCCTTATCACCAAAGATCAGCTTCAGAAGAGAGTCGCCGAACTCGGCAAAGAGCTCAGCGAAGAATACCGCGGCAAGGACCTCATCTGCCTCGGACTTCTGAAAGGTTCGTTTGTCTTCATGTCCGAT
>JAKSPX010000300.1 GCA_024404415.1 Clostridia bacterium
GGTGGATGGATTATATGCGCCTGATGTCACTTCCGCGGAAGGATATCCGGCTCTACCTCTCGCTTGGGAAAAAGGAGCCGATCACCAAAAACGAACGTATGGCTCGCGTCGGCGATTGCTTTGAAGAGGCCTCCGCCATCCTGTCCGCTGCCCTTCCCGAGGGTGAATTCCGTTCCGAATGGAATAACGGCAACCACTTCTTTGAGCCCGACCGCCGCATCGCGCGGGGACTGGCTTTCCTTCTGGATATACGATAAAGGGGAATAACATGCAGACTTCTTTATTTGAAAACGGCACTTTTCTGATCGGCGCCAACTACTGGGCGTCGGACGCCGGGATCCTTATGTGGCGCGATTTCCGTGAGGAGACCATCCGCCGGGATCTCGGCCTTTTGGCTCATGACGGCGTCAGATGTCTCCGCGTCTTCCCCCTCTGGCCGGACTTTCAACCCATCGAAGCGGTGCGGGGATATGCCGGGCACGTCGAGGGTTATTCCGTCGACGGCGGCGAGACGCTGCTTTACGAAAACGATGTTTCCGCCGGGATGAGCGAAGTGGCTCTCGCTCATTTTGAAATTCTTCTCGATATCGCCGATGAATACGCAATGACCGTCATCCCCTCCATCCTCACCGGATGGATGAGCGGTCGGCTCTTTGTCCCTCCCGCTCTTGAGGGGAAGAATATCCTCACCGACCCGGAGGCCCTGAAGTGGGAAGCGCGCTTCGTCCGCGCTTTTGTCCGGCGCTTCAGAGAGCATCCTGCCGTCATCGCGTGGTGCCTCGGGAACGAATGCAACTGCATGGAGGAGGTATCCTCTCCCTCCGACGCCTATCTCTGGACGGCGCTCATCAGCTCTGCCATTCGCAGAGAAGACCCCTCTCGTCCCATCCTCTCCGGGATGCATTCCCTCGGCATCGCGGGCGAAAAAGCGTGGTCTATGGAGGATCAGGCGGAAAACTGCGATATTCTGACCACCCATCCCTACGCTTCCCCGACCTATAAAAGCGACGTTGACACGGCTGACAGTTTCCGCGCGGTCATGCATCCGGCCTGCCAGACCACCATGTACGCCGATATCGCGGGAAAACCCGCCCTGATCGAGGAGACCGGCACTTTCGGGGAAATGTACGCCGACGAGGAGATGACCGCCCGCTACGCCCGGAACTGCCTTTTCAACGCCTGGGCGCATGACGGCAAGTGCTGGCTCTGGTGGATCGCCTTCGATCAGGGGAGCCTCCGTTACCATCCCTTCGGCTACAACAACCGCGCCAGCAATTACGGTCTTTTCCATGAAGACGGTTCTCCCAAGCCGATCCTCGGGGCGGTAAAAGACTTCAACCGTTTCCTTGAGAGCTTCCCCTATGAAAAGCTCCCGCCCGCCGTCAGTGACGGCGTGATCCTATTATCAGGCGGCACGTCAAGCTGGGCGGTCGGCTCCGGCGCTTATTATTTCGGGCAGAAGGCCGGGCTCAACCTGCATTTCTGTCATATCGCGGGAGATATCCCCGACGCGCCTTTATATATCCTCCCCTCGCTCAATTCCAACGCCATGCCGATCACGTCCCTTGAGCGCATCATGGAAAACGTCAAAAAGGGCTCCCTTTTATACCTCTCGGTCGACAGCGCATTCCCGCGCAACCTCGGGTCAGACTTCGGCTTCCGCATCCATAGTCGTTCCGTCGGGCAGAAAACCGTGAACGCGCATTTCGAAGGCTTTGATCTGCCTTTGAAGCTCTCGCTTCATTATGATATCACGCCCGTCTCCGCCCGGGTCCTTGCGAAAGACGACGACGGGACGCCGCTTTTCACCGTTTCGGACTATGGTCGGGGCAAGGTCTTCTTCCTCGCCTGTCCTCTGGAAAAGGACGCCTTTGATGCCTCGTTCGGGTATGAGAAAGGGCATCATGAGATCTATCGGATCGTCCGTTCCTATCTCACGTCCGGTCGAATCCTCGAAGGCGATTTCAAGGACGTGTCGCTCACCGAGCACCCGCTTGGAGACGGCCGCCGCGTGATCGTCGCGTGCCATAATGTGTCTTCCGAAAAGTCCCTGACTCTTTCCTGCAAGACTCCTTCCGCGCTCAAAGCTGTCTTCCGCGGAAACGTCGTTTACGATGAGAAAGAAGGGTATCGCCTGATACTTCCCCCGAACGACGCCGCCGTATTCGAGATCGGCTGAGACAATTTCACATAGCCTTTGCGCCGCAGGCATTGTCATGCGGCGCATTCTTATTTCCATACTCCCCGTGTGTATCCGTTTTAAGGCATATAGTGCAATTACCGATTGACAAGGCGCAAAATGTGGGGTATAATGATATGATAGTAAAGTGTTACTGTTGTCTTTTATCAAAGCCCGCGCCGCCGCATGACGCCCGGGTGCGGTAAGAACGGCAGATTCTGAAAGCATACGCCGCAAAAGTTTCCGCGGCGGAAGTGGAGTTTTACTTGGAAAATCCGATTCATCCGATCACCGAAAATTATATATCGCTCGTCAGAAATGCAAACGATGAGCACTTCGCCGCGACCGGCCTTGCCCGGCATTACTTTGTGGACACCTACGGCTGCCAGCAGAACGAATCCGACAGCGAGATCCTCCGCGGCCTCGCCGAAGCGATGGGGTATCTCCCCGCTTCCGACCCGAAGGAGGCTGACCTCATTGTGGTGAACACCTGCGCCGTCCGCGAGCACGCCGAAATGCGCATTCTCGGCAACGTCGGCTCCTTTTCGCATATCAAAAAGGCCAATCCCGATCTGATCATCGTCATGACCGGCTGCATGATGAGCGAGGAGCACATGCGCGACAAGATCAAGCACAGCTTCCCCTACGTTTCCGGGA
>JAKSPX010000301.1 GCA_024404415.1 Clostridia bacterium
CTGCAATCTCACATAAAGCCATTCCATTATACGCCATGGCATTTTCCCCATATGTATCCATGTATCTCTGGAACACTGTCCTTGCCTGAGCACTATCATTCAATTCCAGATAAACCTGTCCCATCATCAGGATTGCGCCTTCATGGCCCGCCTGCGAGGCGGCGCGGGATTGCGGCGCGGACTATATCGTCATGCGCATCGTCGAAAACTGCGACCGAACGATTCTCGACCACGACGTGTTCCTCCGGGAGTATAAAAGCTTCATCGACTTTTTGAATACGAATGACGCGAAGATCATCCTCACCTCCGGCTTCTGGAAGCACGTGGGCGACGAGGACATCGAAAAAGCCGCGAAGGAGAGAAACTATCCCTTTATCGCGCTCGGCGACCTCGGTGAGGACGATGAAATGAAGGCCATCGGTCTCTTTGAGCATTCCGGCGTGGCCAATCACCCGGGCGACAAGGGCATGCAGGCCATCGCCGAGAGGATCTTCGCTCTCCTTGCCGATCTCCCACAAGAGTGAAAAATTACGACCGAAAGGAATCATACTATGGAAACAAAAGATTTCAAAGATGCCCGCAATCAGCTTGTGGCGGGAAAAGTCATCCACAATCTCGAAAGACGCCACATGGAGGGCTTTTATGCCCGGAACAAGGCGGAAGCCCTGCGCATCGCCCTCTCGCTCATCCCGGAGGGGAGCACGGTCGGCTGGGGCGGAAGCTTTTCCATTGAGGAGATCGGACTCAAAGAGGCGGTCAAAAACGGCAATTATACCAACATCGACCGCGATGCGGCCAAAACGCCCGCCGAACGCGATGAACTTATGAAAAAGTGCCTCACCGCCGACAGCTTCCTCATGAGCGCCAACGCCATCACCGAGGACGGCCAGCTTGTCAACATCGACGGACGCGGCAACCGCGTTGCGGCGCTCTGCTTCGGGCCGGAATCCGTCATCGTCATCGTCGGCATGAACAAGCTCACCAGAACACTGGATGACGCCATGGCCCGCGCGCGGAATTACGCCGCTCCCGTCAACGCCCAGCGCTTTTCGGGGGACACGGTCTGTCACAAAACCGGCTCCTGCGGCGACTGTAACATGGATGGGTGCATCTGCGGGCAGATCGTCGTCACGCGCAATTCCAACCCCACCGGGCGCATAAAGGTGATTTTGGTCGGCGAAGAGCTCGGCATCTGAGTTGGAGGAATTCATGAAAGCAGTCATCCCGTGGATCTTCGGCGTCGGCGCCATGATCTCGCTCTTTCTCATCTACCAACAGAAGGAGCGGAAAAATCTATTAAGATGCAAGCTCTCGGCCGATATCTGCTGGGTGATCCACTATCTCTTTCTCGGCGCTTACGGCGGCGCGGTGCCGAACTTCGTCGGCATCTTCCGCGAGCTGGTCTTTGTCCGGCGCGGGGAGAAAAAGTGGGCGGAAAATCGGCTCTGGCCGGTCTTCTTCATTGCCGCCAACCTCACCCTCGGCCTTTTGACCTTTAACCGGCCTATCAATATCCTTCCGCTCACCGCTTCGGCTTTCGTCACCGTCTCGCTTTGGCTCAAAACCCCGAAGCTCACCAAGCTGATCTCGGTTCCGGTGTCGCTGGCTTTCCTCATTTATGACTTTGTCGTCGGGTCGTGGATCGGCATGGTGAATGAGAGCATCGCGATCCTGTCGCTTGTCATTTCCTTTTTGCGAAAAGATCAGAATAATCAACCCGAAACCTGAGAAAGGGCATTTATGAAAGAATTTTTGCGTAAGCACCCGTTTTACACGTCCATAGCGTTGTTTTTGTGCCTTGCCGTCCTCTTCGGCACGGCTTCGATCCTTTTGAGCCGCACGTGGAAGTATACCATCCCGCACGGGGAAGGGGACGTCATTTCGGATATCGAGGCGGAATTTGTCACCGGGGACGGAGAGCCGGTCGGCATGGAGCTTCTCACGCTCAAAGAAGCCCGGGAGAAAAGGACGTCCACGCGGTTACTCTGGAAGGCTTCATCTCCCGGACGTGCCCAGCTCCGGCTTCACTATACACAGAAAAAGGCCTCCGGCGAAGAGATAAAGTTCGTTCAGGGCATCTCTATCCGTGTGACAAGGTCGGGGATCATCGCCGCAGGGGCGGGCATCGTCGGTTACGCGGGATGCCCCATCGTTTATTACGGCTTCATGCTCTTCGCGCTCCTTGGGACAGTCTACCTTCTCTGGTACCGGGAAGAGAGCCAGAAAAAGGCCTATTATTCCTATCGGCCCATGATGAGCCTTTCGGGGGCTTTTTACTTCGGCATCCTCTTTCTGATGTATCTCCTTGCCGCGCTGATCGCTTTGGTGCGCGGGGAGGAGACCAGCGTCAAGCTCATGATGCTCTTCACCGGTAACCTCACCACGGCCTATCTGCTCCTCACCATTCCGCTCATCGTGGCTTTCTCGCTGGCGGTGGCTGTGAGCAATCTTGAGCTCATCCGCCATCCTCTCGGGCGTTCTTCTTTTAGGTGGGACGGCCGCCGTTGCGGTGCTCTTCTTCCTGAATTATAAAATCGGGCAGGAGCGCCCGGTCGTCGCCATTCTGTACGCCGTTTCCAGCGCGTGCTTTTCTGTTTTCCAGGTCATGCTGGTCGGCGCGGTGGTGAGCTGCTTCCGCGCGTGGACAAGAAAGGTGCCCTATGGCAAGAAGTATATCGTCATTCTCGGCTGCGGCATCCGTAAGGACGGCACATTATATCCGCTCATCCGCGGCAGAGTCGACCGCGCCATTGCTTTCTGGAAGGAGCAGGCGGAGGCGACGGGGGAGAAGGCCGTTTTTGTCCCCTCCGGCGGGCAGGGGAAGGGCGAAGT
>JAKSPX010000302.1 GCA_024404415.1 Clostridia bacterium
TGCGTCTTGGCGGCGGACGTCATTGTATGATGAAATCCTCCTTGCGTCGGGTGAAAGCCGTCTTCGACGGATTGTGTTTACGCACAGAACCGTAGGGCGCGATGCCCACATCGCGCCGTCCTTGTCGGCGCAGATCGCGGCCCCGAATGAAATCCGCTTCGCGGCAATTACCGTTCTTCGGCCATCCAGAGGCCGAGCGCGGGATTGGAAATATAGTAAATTTCCTCTCCGTCGGGAAGAATATTCCACCCGTCCTTCAATTTTTCGGGAGCATACCGCGCCGCCATTTCGTCAAAGGAAGCGGAGGCAAAGCCCACCGAGCGGACTTCCTCCTCGCTGATCTCCTTCACGGCGTAGGCGATATGGAACCGACCGTCGGAGGAGCCGTGGATGAGGTGCGCAGCGACCGACATATTGGCCTTGAGGTCATCGTGCTCCTTCACCAGTTTCAGAATGTTTTCCCTTCCGATGTCGCCGTATTTCCGGATCAGGCGGTCGTTTTCCGCGTCCTCGCCGAATTTCCTCACGCCGGGCGCGAGGATCA
Organism: Clostridia bacterium; assembly: GCA_024404415.1. GTDB lineage: Bacteria > Bacillota > Clostridia > Oscillospirales > QAMX01 > RUG11797. The sequence goes on from JAKSPX010000302.1 coordinate 545, forward strand.
GGAGCTCGCCGCCGGTCTTCATGGCCATGCGCGTGCGGTAAATGGCCTTGTTCCCGAGCCAGGTGGTCTTGAATTCGCGCGGGTCGAGGTAGACCACGGCCTTTTGGAAGGGGCGGTCCATGTGAACAAGGTTTTTCTCCTGACTTGATTTCAACGCTTGCTCAAAGCCTTCGCGCTCCCGCGTGAAGATCAGCTCGTGGATGTTGGTGACGTCGCTTGAGTTGGTGGCGACGGTGAGGGCGTAGGTGAGGGGCAGAGAAGAAAGAAAATGGGTCTGGGCGTAGTCAAAGACCTCTCTGACCGGGGCATGGTCGCGGCCCATGGTGCGCTCCAGCCCGTAAAACGCGCCGAGCATGTGGGAGGAATTGATCATGCTGCTCCCGCCGCAGCCGACGAAGATGTTTTTGGAGTAATTGGCCATGCCGACCACCTCGTGGGGCACAACCTGCCCGACCGAGAGGATGAGGTCGTAGGAGGGGTCCAAAAGGCGCTTGTTGACCTCCACGTCGATGGGGGAGGTGACCAGCCCCTCGGAGACCGAGGCGACGAAATCGCCCGGCACCGTGCCGAGCGTCACCACGTCGTGCCGCCAGTCGTGGCGGATGGGCTGTTCATAAGCGACCGTGCCTTCAAAAAAGGCGTCACACTGCTCTTTGGTCATCGGCTCGTGTGTCCCGAGGGCAGGCATCACGTCGATTACCGTATCGGGAAGGGCGCGGATGAACTCCGCCGTGATCATCCCCGCGCCGGAATAAAGTCTGGTGAAATCCGGCGGCAGGATGAGCATCTTTTTCGGCCTGCCGTGCTCCCGGAGAAAGGCCTGCACCGCCGCGGAAAGTTCCGCACGAGTCAGCCCTTTTTCGCTTTTGAAGATCTGCATCACGTTACCTCACATGTAGTTTTGAGGTTATTATAGCCGCGGGGCGAGGCATTTGTCAAGGGGCGGCACTCCTCCTTGAAAAAACGGAGAAAATGTGTTATGATAAGCAAAACCATAATGGATGGCCTGATCCTCCGCTATGACGCCGGGAATGTCCGTTTCCGGCCTTGAAATACCCGATTGAAAAAATAAAGGAGAATAAAAATGAAAAAACTGATCGCCCTGCTTCTGATCATCGCCATGCTCTGCCCGTTTGCCGCCTGCGGCAATAAAAAGGAAAACACCACGGAGACCAGCTTCACCGAGCCCGAAACCAAGGAAACCGAATCCGAAAAGGCGCCGGAGAGCGAAAAAGCTTCCGAAAAGGAGACCGAGACCGCCCCCATCCTCACCGAGACGGAAACCGAGACCGAGACCGAAACCGAGTCGGAGACCGAAACGGAAACGGAGACGGAAACCGAGTCTGAATCCGAGACCCAGACCGAAAAGGAAGAGGATCCCTCTCCCGCCTCCAACTGGGAAGGCGCGGCAGGCTGCTACTTCGGCGACAACGACGTCACCCTTGAGGTCGTCCTGCGCGGCACGGTCGATAACCGCGCCTATGATCTGATCTTCTTCGCCTATGAGGACGGGCGCGAGACCGAGATCTTCTCCATCGAAAACGCCTCCCGCGTGAGCGGCAACGAGCTGCGCGCCTCGAAAAACGGCGTGAACTACCTTCTCATCTACCAGCCGGACGATGAGCTGCCGCGCATCCGCGTCAAGCGCGAAAACAGCGCCGGGAGCGCCGACCTCGACGGCCTCTACACCATCGTGATGGGCTAAATCATGGAAACGAGCCGCATTCTGCCGCCTTCCCCCTCCGGGAAGACCTTTTACCGCCGCTTTGCCCTCGCGCTCGACCGAGATTCCCTCAAACTGCCCCTCGGGCGGATGGATCTTCAAAAGGATTTTGTAAGCGAGACCCGCGGCGACCCCTATCCGCTCCTTTCAAAGGGCGAGGGGACGGAGGAAACGGTCAAAGAAGGGACATACACCGTCTCGGGCGAGGCGTCGCGCCTCCTCGGCGGCCATTTCCCCTACGCAAGCTACGAGATCGGCTTTGAAAAGCTTGCGGGCTCCGCCGGGATAAGGATCGAAACCTCCTCCGGCGCGGCCTCCTTCCTCCTTTCTAACGACGCGCTTGTGATGCGTGATGGTGGAAAAGAGACCCGACTGCCGCTTGGTGTGCCCTTTGAAGCCCACGACGCGCTGGTTCTGACCTTCCGCGGCGCGAAATGCGACTTTTATCGGAAGAGAAACGGGTATTTTACCTATCTTGCGACCTTTGAAAGCGAGTCCTTAAAGGACATTTTGTCGGAAGACGTTTCGACGAGGAACAGCAGGAGGCTCTGACCAGA
>JAKSPX010000303.1 GCA_024404415.1 Clostridia bacterium
ATGGTGACGACGTCTTCCTTCACACTGCAGACCTTGCCGACGACGCCGCCGATGGTAACGACCTTATCGCCCGGCTTGAGGCTGTTGCGCATGGCCGCGTTTTCCTTGTCCTTCTTGCGCTGCGGGCGGATCATGAGGAAATACATGAGCACAAGAAGCAGGCCGAGTAAAATCATGGTCAGCCAGCTCGAATTGGCGGAGGCGTTGGTCGCGGTGGTGCCGGTTGCAGAAGCGGCGACACTGGCGGGGATCATCATGGCGATGGCGGCAAGAGCTTTTTTCAGAGATTTCATAGCGGTTTCACTCCTAATAGAAATGTGTAATAGATGTATTTTACCATATCGGAATGGATTTTTCAATCACTTTTTGGACGCGGGGTTCTTTCACACCTCGTGAAATTCGTATCGAGCCGCTTTTTCCAGCATTTCGTCCATCGTATCGTTTTTGATGGCGTCACGGATGTCTGAAAGCAGCTTATTATAGATATAGAGGTTGTGAATGACGCCGAGGCGCAGCGCGAGGATCTCCTCCGCCTTCATGAGGTGGCGAGTGTAGGCGCGGGAGAAGCGGCGGCAGGTCGGGCAGTCGCAATGCTCGTCGATGGGACGCATATCGGTCTCAAAGCGCTTGTTCTTGAGGTTTATGCGGCCTTCACTCGTGAATAAATGCCCATGGCGCGCATTTCTCGCCGGAAGGACACAGTCGAACATATCCACACCGCGCATTACGCCGTTTACGATGTTGGTCGGGGTACCGACGCCCATCAGATAACGCGGCTTGTCCTTCGGCATTTCGTCAGCCAACGCGTCGAGAATACCGTACATCTCCTCGGTGCTCTCACCGACCGCGAGACCGCCGATGGCGTATCCCGGGAGATCCAACTCGGCAATGCGGCGGATGTGCTCGATGCGCAGATCAGGATAGGTGCCGCCCTGGTCGATGCCAAAGAGCATCTGACCCGGCGTGGAGATGCCTTCATCCTTCATCAGCTCCTCGTGGGAGACCTTGCATCTCTCAAGCCATGCCGTCGTGCGCTTCAATGACGCCTTGACGTAATCGCGCGGCGCGGGATTTCCGACGCATTCGTCAAACGCCATGGCGATGTCCGAGCCGAGGTTGGCCTGGATCTTCATGCTGTCTTCGGGACGCATGAAAATTTTACGTCCGTCGACGTGCGACTGGAAGTGCACACCGTCGTCATTGATGGCCTTGGGCGACGCGAGGGAAAACACCTGAAAGCCACCGCTGTCGGTCAGAATGGGGCGCTTCCAGTCCATAAAGCGGTGTAAGCCCCCGCATTCACGGATGATCTCATCACCCGGGCGGACCGAGAGATGATAGGTGTTGGAAAGCTCCACCTGACAGCCGATGGTCTCCAGATCCTCGGCGGAGAGGCCGCCTTTGATGGCTGCCTGCGTGCCGACGTTCATAAATAACGGCGTCAGAGCGCTGCCGTGCGGCGTTGTGAGCCTGCCGAGGCGCGCATAACCGTGCGTTTCAAATATTTCAAACATGATCTTCCTCGTCTTAACTGATAAACATGCAATCTCCGAAGGAGAAGAAACGGTACTTTTCCCGGACGGCCTCCTCATAAGCCGCCAGAACGTGCTCGCGGCCAGCAAGCGCCGAGACCAGCATAATGAGCGTGCTTTCCGGCAGATGGAAATTGGTGAGGAGCGCGTCGAGGATCTTGAAGCGGTAGCCCGGATAGATGAAGATATCCGTCCAGCCGGAGGTCGCCTGAATGCTTCCGTCCTCCCCTGCCGCCGATTCCAGTGTACGGCAGGAGGTGGTACCTACGGCGATGACGCGGTGGCCGGTGGCTTTCGCGCGGTTGATCTTTTCTGCCGCCTCGTCCGGGATCATATAGAATTCCGAGTGCATGACATGCTCGTCGATATTCTCGGCAGTGACGGGGCGGAAGGTGCCGAGGCCGACGTGTAACGTGACGTAGGCGATCAGAACACCCTTTTCTTCCAGCTTTTTTAACACCTCTTCGGTGAAGTGGAGCCCCGCCGTCGGTGCGGCCGCCGAGCCCAAGTGTTTGGAATAGACCGTCTGGTAGCGCTCGCCGTCGCCGACATATTCGGTGATATAAGGCGGGAGCGGCATCCTGCCGAGCTTTTCGAGAAGCTCCATGAAAATGCCTTCATAGGTGAACTTCACGAATTTGTTACCGTCTTCGGTACCGCCGACGATCTCGCCGACGAGAAGGCCGTCGCCGAAGGAGACCTTTGTGCCTTTTCTCAGCTTGCGGCCGGGGCGTGCGAGACATTCCCAGGTGTCCTCCCCCTTGTCTTTCAACAAAAGGAGCTCGCAGGGGTGTTTTTCACCATCAGCATTGAGTCTTTCGCCGAGAAGGCGCGCCGGAATGACGCGGGAATCGTTTAATACAAGGCAGTCGCCAGGTTCGATCTGATCGACGATATCGTAAAAGTGGCGGTGAGCGGTCTCGCCCGTCACTTTATTCAGAAGCATCATACGGGAATGGTCGCGCTTTTCCGCAGGGCTCTGCGCGATCAGCTCTTTGGGAAGATCGTAATAAAAATCGCTGGTTTTCATCTTGAAATTGTCCTTTTCTATCGGCAAATTGCCAAATCGTACATCCTTGACGGACGAATTTGCCGCAAAAGCGCACATTGGACGCACAAAATGTATATCCTGCCGCGGTAAATTGTATGTCTGTATGGTAATGATGATTGACAAGGCGGAAATATGCTGATATAATGTCTCTAATCGGTAAATCCACACTATTATACCGTATATCCCACAAGATTGCAACCTATTTCTAAAGGAGTTCATCATGA